>CACZPT010000153.1 GCA_902783085.1 uncultured Methanobrevibacter sp. | reverse complement strand
GATTCTTTATTAATATAGTTTTAAATATTTGTGATTATTATTTTAATTATGTTGGTAGTTTATTTAGAAAATTAATGTATTTGATATATGTATGTATAATTCATAATACTTTTATTTTTAGATTTAACAAAAAAATTAATTATTCGGAACACTCATTATATTTATCCTGAAATTATTAACAAAATTATAAGAAGTAAGTAAAGAAGTTAGTAGAAATATTGCAAAAAACTTAAAAATGAACTTTCAGACATAAAAATAACCGAATGTAGTGGATTAACTATAAAAAAAGTTTAAAACCTTTAAAAAGAATTCTAATTTAAATCCAATTAATAAATCTTAAAAAATGTGCAATAATAATTTTGCAATAGTAATGTTTAAATTAAAAAGAAAATAAGTAGCTATTCTCTTTCAAGAACAGCAATTGCACTTTGTGCACCAGATTTAACATAACCACTTTCATCATCTAAAAGCTCTTTAAGTGGTTCTATTGCTCTTTTTTCACCCAAGTTACCTAAAGCCCATGCAGCAGCGCCTCTTACTCTCCAGTCAGGGTCACTTAAGACTTCAATTAAAGGGTCAACTGCATCAGGACCCATACGGCTTAGTGAAGTTGAAGCTTCTCTTCTAACTAATTTATTGTTATCACTTAAAGTTAAAATTAATGGTTTGATAGCTTTTGGATCATTGATTGAACCTAAAAGCGTTGCTGCATGTAATCTGATGTTTTTCTTTCTGTGAGATAATGCAGATATTAAAGGGTCAACAGCTTCTTCACCTTTTAATTCCAATGCACCCATAGCATCTTCAACTACAAAATCATCATTATCATTTAATTTTTCAATTAATTCATCAATTTCTGACATTATTATCCCTCAGCATAACAATTTTTAAATAAATATATTTTTATAATTATATGTATAAAAGTATTTTGATAATACACTAATAAAAGTGAAATAATGTATGATATTGCAATTATAAGTGGTGACGGAATAGGGAAAGAAGTAATGGAAGCTAGTGAGTATTTACTTGATAAATTAGATATTAATTTTAGTTTTAAATATGGTGAAGCTGGATTTGAATGCTTTAAAAAAAATGGTACAACACTGCCTGAAGAGACTATTAAAATAGCAAAATCAAGTCATGCAACATTATTTGGAGCTTCCACATCAACCCCCGGTCAATCAAGTCCAATAATTAATTTAAGAAAAGAACTTGAGGTATATGCTAATTTAAGACCTATAAAATCCTATAAAGGCGTTAATTCTATTAAAAATGATATTGATTTTATAATAGTTCGTGAAAATACTGAAGGACTATATAGTCAAAATGAATATATTGATGATGATAAAGTAATTGCTGAGAGAGTAATTACCCAAAAAGCAAGTGAAAAAATCTCAGATATCGCATTTAAACTAGCTAAAAATAGAGATAAGCAGAAAAAAGTAACTTGTGTTCATAAAAGTAATGTGTTGAAAAAAACAGATGGTGTTTTTAAAGAGTCTTTCTATAATGTGGCAAAGAAATATCCTCAAATTACCACAGAAGACTTTTATGTGGATGCAATGGCAATGTATCTTGTTTTAAATCCTCAAAACTTTGATGTTATTGTTTCATCCAATTTATTTGGAGATATTTTATCTGATGAAAGTGCAGGCCTTGTTGGGGGATTAGGTCTTGCTCCTTCAGGAAATATTGGAAACAAACATGGTTTATTTGAACCAGTTCATGGATCTGCACCAGATATTGCTGGTAAAAATATTGCAAATCCCGTATCAATGATACTTTCCACAGCCATGATGCTTAATTACTTAGGAGAAAGTGAAACTGCTTTAAAGATTAATAAAGCCGTTGAAAAAGTCATTAGTGAATGTAAAATATTGACTCCGGATTTAGGGGGAAATGCTAAAACAATGGAAATGACTAAAGCAATCGTTAATGAGTTGATATGATGTTAAATATTACCACATTTCTTGATGCCAATTCTAAAAGATTAGATAAAAAAGTCTTATATAATCCTAAAAATGGTGAAAAATATTCTTCTGGAGAGATTTTATCAATAATTTCTGAAATTGCACGTCAATTGAATGATTTGGATATTGATAAAGGAGATAGAGTTTTAATTTATTTGAATAACTCCTGCGAATACTTATTTTCATTAATCGCAATATGGAGAATCGGTGCAGTTGCTGTTCCTACAAATAGGTCATTTACTCCATCCGAACTTGAATATCTAATTAATGACTCCAATGCTAAATTAATGATAACTGATGAGGATGCGAAAGATTTAATTGATATAAATACTCATATTCCTTCAAATTTGAATGAATATAAAGAATGTGAAGTTTTGGATGCCTCTAACACTAATTGGGATGATTTATGCCAACTCCAATATACTTCAGGAACAACAGGAAAACCTAAAGGTGCTATGCTGACTCATGGAAATTATTTTACTGCAATACATAATGAATGTGATGTATTAACTTTAAAACAGGATGATATATTTTTAGGAATTTATCCGATGGCACATGTTGGTCTTTCATGGGCAATATCAGCGTTAAGGGCTGCCGCCCATTATATTTTAATGGAGGAGTTTAATCTTGACGAATATCTGAATCTATGTAAAAAAGAAAAAGTAACTGTTTTAACTGGAATGCCTCCAGTTATTCACTCACTTACCACAATGGATAAAACCGATGACTTAAAAACAGTTCGGGAAATAATAAGTGGTGGAGGGCCACTCCATAAGAAAATATGGAAAGAATTCTATGAAACATACAATATACCAGTCATTAATGCTTATGGATTATCCGAAAGTATCGTCATTGGAACAGGTACTGTTATAAGACCTGAAGACTATCGTGAAGCCGACCGTTTTGAAAGTGTAGGTCATCCAGTATGTTTTTCTGAAGTTAAAATCGTTGATGAAGATGATTCTACAAAAATTCTTGATAATTACGAACAGGGTGAAATTGCACTAAGAGGGCCAGCTATTGCAAAAGGTTATTGGAAACGTGAAAAACAAACAATAGAATCATTTTTAGATGATGGATGGTTTTTAACAGGCGATATTGGTTATCTTGATAAAGATAATCGTTTATTCATTACCGATCGTAAAAAAGATATGATTGTAATGAGCGGATGGAAAATCTATTCAACAGAAGTAGAAGAAGTATTAATAAAATATCCTGCAGTAGAAGAAATTGCAATATTCAGTATTGATGATTATCACAGAGGAGAGATACCTGTAGCTGCAGTAGTTTGGAAAGATAAACCAGACCATGAGGGTTTAATTAAATATGCTAAAGATAATTTAACCCGATATAAAATTCCTAGAAAAATATATGATTTAGATGAACTTCCAAGAGTAAATGGGTGGAAATTACTTAGAAGAGAACTAAGAGATATGTTTAAAAGTGATTTAGCCAAATATAGTATTTTACTTTAAGTTTCATGCAAAAAATTTATTCAACCAAGTTTTATAATATGTTTCAGAATAAACTCTAGTCATAAAT
>CACZPT010000152.1 GCA_902783085.1 uncultured Methanobrevibacter sp. | reverse complement strand
GAAAAAGGAGTATTTAATCAAATATGTAACAGAAAAAATGGCTGGATGAAAAACATAAAATCCCAACTAACAAAATGACAAAGCCAAGTAACAACATTTATATATTTTTATTGTTTATATTATTTATTATATAAGATAGAGGGAGTCTTAATAATGGTTGATTTAGTTTATAATGCCATGAATATAGTTGGTGTTTTTGGACTTGCTAATGTAAAATTGGCTTATTTTGATATAATTTTGGCATATTTGGTGGCTATCGTTGTATCAATCATATCTGCATTAATTTTAAAAGTTCCACTATTGCCTAATAAGCCTTATAGGTATTCTTTTGATGTGAGTGCACTTTATCCAACTCCGATTATTGCAATTGGAATTTTTTCATTATTTTTAGTTTTAAATTACACTTTTGCATATAATGGACTTTTACTTGCTATAATTATTGGCGTTTGTTCTGGATTGTTTGTAAAATATTTATTTAATTATGTATTCCCGTCTCCTTTAGAGGAGGGAGATACGAATGAATGAAATAATTGGATTAATTCTTGCTACAATTATCTGTTGGTTGAATTTTGTAATTGTTGATACATTTTTTGGACTTCCTGAACAACCAGGTGTTAAAGGTGCAAGAATTATAGGTGAATCTGTTAAAAAGAGAAATGGTGATATTGCTGGTGGGTTTTTCCAAGGAAACATTTTATGTTCTCCAGATGCATCTGCAGGTACTTTAATGGCATCTATTGGATATTTGCTTTTAGGAATTCCTGGTGGCATATTGGCAGCTTTTTTAGTTTTCATTGGAAACAGATTATGTGCTGATCCAGGTTATGCGGGCACTGTAGGTTGTTTAACTGCCACAATCCTCATATTTATATTTTCATTCATTGGATTAACTCCTAAAATGTTCATTGTTGGTATGGTTATCGCTATATTTACAATTCAGGGTGTTAGTCAGGTTGGAGCTTCTGTTATTTTAGGAAAAATAGCGGATAAGTTTAATAGGCATGCTGAAGAGTGATTATATGTATATTGAAATAATTGGTGTAATTTTAATATTTGTTTCATTAAGAGCATTAATAACTAAAAATAGGGTGGAAAGGTTATTATATTTAAATGTCATAGGTTTTGGAGTATCCGCACTTATTGCTTTGATAATCAATACTCCTTTTGCTCTTATTGTTGCAGCAGCATTCTTTATTTGTTCTACAATTAGTGCTAATGCAATTGCATACACCTTAAATAGATTAGAGGATGAAATACTTTTGGATTGAGGTGGAATTGATGGAGTTTATTGTTTCAATAATTGCAATTGCTTTAATGGTCATTGGTGCTTTAGGTATTGTTTTACTTAAAAAACCTTTAGATAAGATTATAATGTTTTCAATACTTGATGCGGGCTTTTTATTAACTGTTGTTTTATTTAAGTACTTGGATGTGGCATTGTTTATTGCTTTATCTGGTCCATTATCAACATTGGTATTTGTAATGGCTATTGTTAAAATTAAAGAAATCAGATTAAAAAAAGTCAACAGTGGTGAGATACATGATTAATGTCCAATTATTCTTTTATTTTGGAATTATACTTGCTATTGTGGGTAGTTTAGCTACTGCTTGGGGACCTGGAGTTAAAGATCCTATTGTTAGAACATTTAATACAGAAGTTGCATCTATTGGTGTTTGTCTTGTACTTCTTTGTTATAATCATGTTTTAGCTTTATTAACATTGGTTGCAACAACTGTTATTATTACTTTAATCTTATTTAGAGCAATTATTCGTTTGGAAGAAATGGGGGCTGATGTATGAGAATTGGTGATATTTGGAATAAATTGGCCGACCCAAAAAATGTGCCTCGTATTTTTGCGTTTTGTTTAGGAATCATTTTAATTGTTGGTTTTGTTGTTCCTATGGCATTAAATTCTGATCAATTGTATGTAAGGCCAGCTCCACAAGATCAAATTGATGCAGGACTTGCTTTAGCACCTTATGATAGGGGTGGGGAAGTTTTAAAAGACCCTGGCTTTATTAAACCTCAGTTTCCAGAAAACGCTGAGCAATTAGGTATGATTACAGGATATATGTCTCCATTAGCTCAATGGATATCTTCAATTTCACCTTATTTCGGCACATCAATTTATTCATCTCCTGGTGGACTTATTGATGAAATATTGTATTATACTAGGGGTTTTGATACAATTTTAGAATCTTCTATTTTAATGATGGCATTTATCATTGCTTCATGGTTAACGATTAATTATACGATGAATAGAAGAAATATTGAAAAAAATATTAAAAAGGATGTTGAAATAGCTATTGTTAATTCTGCAAAAGTAGCTCATGAGGTAAATGTTAATGATGAAAAAGCTAGGGCTAAACAGTTAAGGAGGGATAATTAATGTTATTCTTACCAAATTTTGTCCCTGATGTTTTTGTTTCAATGTATTTGCCGGCTATTTATGCAGGTTTAATTGTGGGTTTTATTGGTTCAATGGCTATTGCATTAAGAAGGGAAGAAATTCATATTCTTATTTTAACTGATTTAATTGGTCTTGCAATGATTTTGGTTGTTTCTGCTGTTGGTACTGATTTGGCAGAGGCTTTAATCTTGCCGGGTTTGGTAGTTGAACTTGCAGAGACTTTAGCTATCTCTGAAATTTTAATTTCAAGGGAAATGCATAAAATTGAACAGAATCCTAGAAAGAATTTAAGTAAATCTTCATCACTTTTCCCAGTTTCATTTGCTTTGGATATGGAAATTATGACTACGGCACCTAATTTCATTGCTTTAGTTTTAATTGCTTATGGTATATTTTTAACTGGATTTACTGGTGGTGCAGTTGCTGGTGGTGGAATAGTTTTATATATGTTGTCTAAAAAAGCAAGGGGAATGCCTGTTTTAATTATTGATGGTATTGCGGGTGTTTCTGGTATTGCATGGTGTTTATGGATAATTGGTTTTGTATTATTCTTCTTAACACCTAGTTTATGGTTACTTAGTTTATTTTTGGCGGCTTGTGGTTTATTATTAAAAGTAGCTTCAAAAGTAGGTTTGATTGGACTACTTATGAGAGAGGATATTGATAAGGAGTAGTGGTGTGTTATGGATTTTGTTACACTTGGAGGAAATTTATTAGGTACAATATCTCTTGGAGATATTGTTTTATATGTTACACCATTTAGTTTATTCTTATTTGTAGTTTTATTGATATTTACTTTGTTAATAGCTATTAGTAAAACCGAAACACAGGTTGAAGCTACATTTAACAAACTTGGAAATACAAATGTTAAAGTTGGCTTAAAAGAATTTAAGCAAAGAAGATTTTTATCGGTAATTTGCGGTATTGCTTCAGCAGGAGCAATGATTACTGGAGATTTATTTAATTTCACATTATTCATGGCTTTAATTGGTATTTTAAATATTGGTATTGTTTCAGCTGTAAAACAAACTAGTGTTTTAAATTCAGCATATCAATATGGTTTAATAGCTATGATGTGTAGTTTACCGTTATTTGGTGGTGCATCAATAATTCTTGCATCAACCGGAACTTTGTGTTTAGCTATTTTATCACAAATGCATGCTAATCCTATGGTAATTTTTGGTGCAGTTTTAATGTTGCTTGGTGTTATTGGTGAAAGTGGTGTTGCACCATTTTTCGCAAGTAAAGCAGAGATGTTTAGGACACCGGGTTCTCCATTTATTGTTATTATTCATTTAAGTTCTTTGTTTATTATAGTGAGGGCAGTTGAAATATTTTTATTGATATTATGGTAGTGGGAGTATGGTTAATCAAAAGAGTTTATGTATAGTATTATTAATTATATCAACAATAGCTATCCTTTCATGTTTTGTTATAAACTTCCAAGATTGGGTGGTTTATGTTATAGCTGTTGTGGGTATTCCTCTTTGGGTTTTATCTCTAGGATTATTAACTATGGCTAAACCAAGACCTGAAGACGTAGAAGAAAGGGTGAAAGAACCGTTTACTGGATATTAGTGGTATTATGAATTTGATGGCAGATATTTTAATCAATGTAATCATTGCATTTCTAGCAGGGAGCTTACTTCTAGGATTGCACAGAAAAATAATGGCTCGTGTCCAGAAAAGACCGGGTCCACCTATAATTCAGCATTTATTACATTCTTTAAAATTTTTCTTTAAAGAAACAGCATTTCCAAAAACAGTATCGAAACCATTTTATATTGGTATTGTTTTTATTTTAGCTGCAGTCTGGATTGTTGGTGTTATTGTAGGTCCGGTAACTAAAAATTCACTTTTAATATTGTTTGGTGTTTATGCAATTTATAAAATTGTTGAACATAATTCTGGGTCAAGTTCAGGTTCACCATATGGTAAATTGAGTTGTGTAAGGGCAGTTTTATCTGCAGCAACAGAACTACCATTATTTGCAGTTATTGTCCTTGTTTATTTAAAGACAAATACGATGAATATTGGGGGGATTATTTCATATCAATCTGTTAATGGTTCTTTGGCGGTTTCAATTCCACTTGCTGCTTTAATGTTCTTCTTATTATTGCTTACTAAATCACCATACTCTCCGTTTGCAATAACAAAGGATAAAGCATTAGTTTCTGGTTTTGAAACAGAACATTTTGGATTTTTAAGAGGATTCATAATGTTTGCTGAGTCTATTTCATGGTATGTTATGCTTTGGATTTTCTTAACAATATTCTTTGGACATTTAAGCGTTGTTGGATATATAATTGGAATGATTGTAATAACATTTATTACGAGTTTTATCAATTCGGTAACTCCGATTTTAAATCCAAATCATTCTGTTATGAGTCAAATTACTATTGGGGCAGTATGTTTTGTTGGAACACTTATAATGATTTTTATTTAGGGATGGGGTAATATGAGTTCACAAAAAGTTATTGTATATTTAACTTCATTAGTTGCAATTGGAATAATTGTCGTTGGTTTACTTGCTACGATTCTCCATTCTATAGTTTTGGCTCCAATTCCAATTATTGGGGTGATTTTAGCTATTTTGGTATTGCTGACTAATAAAGGTAAGTTTCCACACACTATTGAAAATTTAGAAAAGATAATGTTTATCATAACATTTTTAGTAATTGTATGTTCATTTATATTGTTGTACAAACCAGTTTAGGAGATTATTATGATAGAATATTTAATTTATTTACTAACATTTGTTGTTGGATCCGTTTTGGGATTATTGTATAGTTATAAACAACATGGTGAACCATTTGTTGCTGATGGGCAATTAAATATATTAGCTTGTATAATCTCTATTGTAGGTTGGGTTTTAGCAATAAATACTGGCAATATTATTTTAAGGGGAATTGGATTCCTGTTGGCCGGTTTTGTAATGGGAGAAAGACCGGGTTATGGTAGAAAAGAAACGATAATTGGATTTGTCATTGCTTTAATTATTTATTTATTATTACACTGGATAATATGATGTGATTTCGATGGATGATGATGCTAAATTAATATTAATGAAAAAGAGGATAATTAGAAGTTATGCTTGGCAAAGAGATATAATAGTTCCATTGTCAAAAGATTTTGATTGTACAACTGAAGAATTAGAAAATCTCTTTTTTGACTTACTTGATATGTCTTCACTTGAAGCATTACATGCTACATTTGAAACTGCAGAATATGCTTGTCTAGTTAAAAAATTACATTCTGATTTAAGACTTTGTTGGTTTACTGGAACTTTAGAATTAATTTCTAAAGAAGAGGGTAAAGAACTTAAAGAAAAATTAGCTAATCAGATTATCAATGGAAAAGATTATGATGAAGTCTTAAAAGAAGGTCAAAAAGAATTATATTTATTATTGAAAAATACTAATATTGATTAATTTAAAATATTGAGGTAGAAAATGTTAAACGCAATTAAGGATGTTGTGAGGAAAAGCTCAATTCATGTCTGTATTGTGAATTGTGGTGGATGTAATGGGTGTGATGTTGAATGTGTTGCACTATTATCTCCAAGATATGATTTAGAGCAATATGGTATTTATGTTCACAATAATCCTCGTGAGGCTGATGTTTTATTGTTGACTGGAGCTGTTACAGAACAATGGACAGATAATCTAAAGAGAGTTTACGATAAAGCTCCTGAACCAAAAATTGTAGTATCAATTGGAAATTGCCCTATTTCTGGGGATGTTTTCAATCAAGAAGGAGGACATGTTCATGCTCCTGCATCTAATTTTATCCCGGTTGATGCTGAAGTTCCAGGTTGTCCACCAAGACCTAGTGAAATCTTAGAGGCTATTCTGGCTGTTGGTCCTCAAGCTATTGCTGATCGTGGGAGGGAAAAGAAATGATAGTGCCTATTGGACCAATTCATCCTGCTTTAAAAGAACCAATTAGACTTAAACTTCAAACTGAAGGTGAAAAAGTTGTTAAAGCAGAAATTGAATACGGTTATGTTCACAGAGGTATAGAAAAAATTATTGAAGGTCAAACTTGGCAAAGAGGTATTTATTTATCTGAAAGAGTTTGCGGAATTTGTTCATATGAACACACCCAGACCTTTGCTGAAACAATTGAACAAATTTGCGGCGTTATCGCTCCACCTAGAGCACAATTTTTAAGGGTTATTACTAATGAACTTGATAGGATTCAAAGCCATTTTCTTGGAAATTCTACATTCTTCAAATCTATGGATCATGAAACATTATTTATGCATGTTTTAGAATTAAGAGAATATGCAATGGATGCAATTGAATTATTAACTGGAAATAGAGTTAATATGGGTTGGAATGTTGTAGGTGGGGTTCGAATGGATGCTGATGAACGTCATTTCAAGCCAATTTTGGAAAATCTAAAAAAGATTGAAGACGGTTTTGAAATAACCAGAGAAATGTTTGCTGAAGGTCCTGCATTAGCTCTTCGTTGTAAAGATGTAGGGATAATGACCAAAAAAGAAGCCATTAAAGGCAGGGCTGTTGGACCAATTGGTAGAGGTTCTGGAATAAAATATGATTATAGGGAAGACCATTATACTTATGAAGATTACTTTGATTTTAAAACGATTTGGAGAAAAGAGGGAGATAATTACGCAAGAACTTTAAATAGATTTGATGAAATTCCAGAATCAATTAGTTTAATCAGGCAAGCTATTGACAATATACCTAAAGGAGATATTCGTGTTCCAGTCGAACTTAAATCCGGATATGCTATGCGTAAAAATGAAGCTCCTCGTGGCGAAGTAACATATATGATTGAAACTAATGGTAATTTAATTAAACATATTTCTATTAGAACTCCAAGTATTCCAAATATGGATTCATGTGCTAAATATATGATTCCTAATGTTGCATCTGTTTCTGATGCTGTTTCAACTTACGCATCAAGTGACCCTTGTGTTGCATGTGCTGAACGTGTATCTATTACAGATGAGAATGGGGATGTCGAATTAAAAAACATTGATGAGGTAATGTAAATGTCATCATTAATATGGTATATTTATGATTTTGCAAGAAAAGCATGGACGGATGCATTTACTAATGCTAAAACATCTCCTGAAATAGCTGACAAACCTGAAAGATTTAGAAATTTTCCAAAAGTTAATAAAGAATATTGTATTGGATGTGGTGCCTGTACTATTTCATGCCCTTCACCAAATGCGATTAAAATTGTTCGTGAAAAAGATAATGAAGATGGTGAGGGTTTAACTTATCCTGTTATCACTCATGGTGCTTGTATTAGGTGTGGTTTTTGTGCAGAAGTATGTCCAACAGAACCTAAAACATTGGAATGTGGTGAAAATCACTTAATACATCCTGAATTTAATATTATTCCTTCTAAAAGGCAATATATTATTGATGATTATTTATGTATTAAATGTAAAAAATGTATGAAAAAATGTCCTGTTGATGCAATATCAATTGTTAATGATAAATTACATGTAGATCAGCTTAAATGTATCTCTTGTGGAGAATGTATAGATGTTTGTCCGGTTAATGGGGCAATGAAAGGAGTATTTGTTGAAAATTTACAAGATCAAAAAGATATTATTTTACTCACTGTAGATTATCTTGAATCTTATATTAATTCAAAAGAAGAGGATTTAAGATCTTTAGAAAAAGACAGATTGCTTCAATATGAAATTCCACTATCTGAAATTTTAACCAAAGCAATAAAACTTATTCCGGATGAAGAAATAGCTAGTGAAATTATAACAAATGCGGTTAACAGACTTAAAATTAGAATTATAGATTGGAATAAATCTGAATGTAAAAAATGTCAGTTATGTATTCCAGATTGTCCGACAAAATGTATTTCATTTGATGAAAAAGAAGATACAATTGTTCGTGATGTTAATAAATGTTTAAGATGCAGTATTTGTTATCAAACATGTCCTTTTTCAGTTATTAAATATTTCATCGCTAAATTTTCACTTGAAGATGATAATTTAATTAATATTACTGTTAAGGCGTCAAATTTAAATGAGGAGATTTTAATGGAGTGATTGTTATGATTGATAATTATACTAAAACTCCAAGACCATTAAGACATGTGGATGTTGATTATTTAATTAATCATACTAAATGTGAAAAATGTCAAGATAAGCCTTGTCTTGAATCATGTCCAATAGATGCAATTTATATTGATGATGGTCGTGTAAAAATTAACAATACATGTTTTGGTTGTGTTTTATGTCGTAATGCTTGTCCTTATGATGCAATTTCACTTGATGTGAAAATGGATCCGCCAATTAAAGAAGAAGTTCCAAATATTAATATTAAATTATGTAAAGCTTGTGGAGCTTGTGTTCAAGCATGTAAAAATGCTTCAATACATATTAAAAATGATGGTAAAAATCCACCACATAGTGAAATAGATAAAGATACCTGTGTTCGTTGCGGATATTGTTTTAGAGTATGTCCAACAGATGCTATTAAATATGGTCAATTACTTCCTAAAACAGTTAAAGGTGGTAAAGCTATTGTTGTTAACCAAGATAAGTGTATTGGATGTATGACTTGTACGAGAGTTTGCCCTTCAACTGGAGCAATCAATGTCGGAAGAACAAATAGACTTCCTTATATTAATCCAGGTTATTGTGCAAGATGTGAAGAGTGTATGCATTCTTGTCCTTCAACAGCCATTAGGTATTCTTCACGTAAAAAAGCTTATAAGATGTATAGTGAAATCAAATCATTCGATATTGTATCTTCAATCGTTGATAATGATATTAAAAGATTGTCTTTAGATTTAATTAGCCTAAATCAAGCTCTTAAAAAAGTAGCTGATTCACTTGCATTAGAATTTAATAGTCAAAATTTCGAAAATTTCATTGAATATAAAGTAAATGACTTAATGGAAAAGGAATTGGGTGTAGTATTGGGCTCAAGCATTCAAATTAATAGATTTGATAAGCTTTTCGGATCTTATTTGATGGATAGGAATATTGAAGTTTATAAAAATAAATGTATTGCTTGTGGGGACTGTTATAATGTATGTCCTGTTGATGCAATAGAACTTGATGGTCCAAATCCAATTGTGATTAATGATAATTGTATATACTGTGGAAAATGTCTCGAACAATGTCAATTTGATGCTATTGGAGCTTATGACGATTACTTTTATAGTAAAGATATGGATTTATATTATGCGAGGTCTTATCTTTACAAACAGAGAAAAGGTGACTTTTCATTATCCAGCACTAAATGTCAGGCTTGCGCTATATGTGTAAGAAATTGTCCGACTGAAGCTTTAACTTTAAATGATGATAAAGTCGATTTTGATGAAAATAAATGTATTTATTGTAGAAATTGTGAAGAAATATGTCCTATTGATGCAATAAGGATAATTAATTTCAGGTGAGTAAATGTTTAAAAAATCATTCATTACTGACTGCGAAGGTCCATTAACGTTAAATGATAATGCATTTGAAGTATGCGAATATTTTATTGAAAATGGTGGGAAATTATTTAAAATTCTTAGTTTATATGATGATTATCTAGTTGATATTGTCAAAAGAGAAAATTATAAGGCTGGCAATACCTTAAAATTAATCTTACCCTTCTTTGTAGCAGAAAATATAACTAATGAAGATTTAATTAATTATTCAAAAAATAATATTTATGCAGTTCCCGAGTCAAAATTACTGCTGGAATATTTGAAGAAATCTATGAACGCCTACATTGTTAGTACTAGTTATGGCCAATATATTAAAGCTGTATCCGATTATATGGAATTTTCATTTGAAAATACATTTTATACAAATGTTGACATAGACAGTTTATATTTGGATGATGAAGATTTATCAAAAGTAAAAAAATTCAAAAATCAAATATTGGAAAATCCAGAAGATTACAAATTATTTGATGATATTTTCTTTAATGAAATTAAAAAAATGGATATTTATGATATTATTAAAAATATAGAAGTTATTGGTGGTTCAGGTAAAAAATTAGCTATTGAAGATATTATTAAAAGAGATTCAATTGATGTTGGCGAAATACTTTATATTGGTGATAGTATAACGGATGTTGAGCCATTACAATTTACCCGTGAAAATAATGGAATTAGTATTTCATTCAATGGTAATGAATACCCTCTTAAAGTTGCTGAAATTGCAGTTGTATCTTCAAGTGCAATAACTACTGCATTAATAGCTAATATATATTCTAATAATGATAAAAAAACAGTTTTAAAATTTATTGAAGATTATAATACATGTACTGACAAAAATGAATTATTTGAAAAATATTGTGTTGATTTAAATATCAAAAATAAGTTTTTTGATGTTTTTGATAAATCATTCCCATTAATCAGAATTATAAATGATGATAATTTTGATGAAATTTTAAAATTAAGTACAGATATGCGAAATAACATTCGTGGTGAAGATATAGGAGGATTAGGATAAAATGAATTATGATAAAGTAGAAGATACATTTTTTGAAGCTTTTGAAGGTAAATATGTTAGGGCATTAATAACTGGACCTACAAAAGATATTGTTAAAAGAGCAGCTTATGATTCTACTTCAACACCTAGTGCTGTCATTGGTAGAATAGAAGGTGGTGTTGAAGGGTTTTTAGATGAAAATCAAACTCCTGATGGCCGTTTTGGGGCTGTTGTTCAATATTGGTTAGGTGGAGATGATGTTGATAAGTTTGCATTTGAATTATCTTATAGACTTAGACAAGATATCCTAGTTAAACCATTTACTCGCATATTTGATTGGGCTGATGATGAAAGTGATGATTATATCGAAATGATGGATATTGTCGGCCATTGTGGTGATGGTTGGGAGTGGATTGTTGATGAATATAATCGTAAAATGATTAATGTTCCTATTGCTGTTCCGGATTTCCAAATCGAAGAAAAATTCAAAATTAATAATGGAATTATGGGTGGTAATTTCTGGTATTTATGTGAAACTCCCGAAGCAGTATTAACTGCAGGTGAAGATGCAATTAATGCAATTATGGATGTTGAAGGTGCTATAACACCGTTTGATGTATGTTCTGCTGCTTCGAAACCTGAAACTAACTATCCTGAAATTGGACCAACTACTAATCATTATTATTGTCCTTCTTTAAAGGAACGATTGGGCGACGAGTCAAAAGTTGGTGAAAATGTTAATTATCTTCCTGAAATTGTAATTAATGCTACTAACATCGAATCAATGAACAAAGCGCTTAAAGCAGGTATTGATGCTGTTTTAGATGTTGATGATGTTATTGGAATTTCAGCGGGTAATTATGATGGTAAACTTGGAGATAAAATTTATAATTTATTAGATATATTGGAATAGGGTTTGTTATGGATATTTTGGATGATGATATTAATGCAGAAGTTATAGGATTTGGAGCCCTTAATGTTGATAAATTATATTCTGTTGAAAATATCGCAGGTTGTGATGAAGAAAGTTTCATTAAAAATGAAACTGATACTCCAGGAGGGTCTGCATCTAATACAATTATTGGTTTATCTAAATTAGGCATATCAACATCAATAATTGGTAAAATAGCTGATGATGAAGATGGGGATTTAATAGAATATAACTTGGCATTTAATAGAGTATTTACTAATAATCTTATTTATTCAAGCACTGGAAGCACAGGTAAATGTTTAGGATTCGTTGATTCTAATGGAAATAGATGTCTTTATGTTGATGCTGGTGTTAATGATGAGATTGTGCCTGATGAAATTAACACATTAAACATCATGAGATGCAAAATAATGCATTATACATCATTTGTAGGTAATTCATTTAAAACTCAAATTGAATTATTGGATAAGTTGGGCAAGGATACTATTTTAAGTTTTGATCCGGGCATGCTTTATGTTAAAAAAGGTTTTGATGAAATTAAACCTATTTTGGATAGAACTGATATTTTACTTATCAATGAATCAGAATTGAGATTATTATGTGGCGAAAATAAATTGGATATTAAAGAACTTGCATGTGAATTTATAAAGCAGGGCATTGGCACTGTTGTTGTTAAAAAAGGTGCTGATGGGGTTTTTGCCATTAATGATAAAGAGGAATGTGATGTTAAATCATTTGAATGTAGTGTTGTTGATACTACTGGTGCTGGGGATAGTTTCAACAGCGGATTCTTATATGGATTTTTAAATGGATTTGGTTTAGAAAAATCCTGTGAAATTGGTAATTGGGTAGCTAGTAAAGCTATTGAAGGTTTTGGAATGGAAAAATTTCCAACATGTGAAGAATTATTGGAATTTATTAAATAAAAAAATGTATGGTGGGTAATATTATGGATGTGTCGTTTATAAAGCAGATGAAGAATTTAGAAAAGGAGGTTCTTTTAAAATCTGTTGAATTAGATGATGATGGGGAAGATTTCCAATTTGAATTAGATAAGTTTAATGCTGAAGAGGAAATCATTGCTGTTGCACCTAAATGTGTTAGATGTAATACTTGTGTTGATTACTGTCCTGTTGGTGCAATAGAATCAGCTAACATTTTTAGATTAGCAAAAATTACAGATAAATGTGTTAAATGTGAGATATGTGTTCAAACTTGTCCAGTATCTGCTATTAAGTTAATTAAAAATGTTGTTGTTTATGATGCTGAGTCTGAAAATGATTTTGTTGAATACAGCTTGAATAATGTTAGTTGTTCTCATAGGGTAATTAGAATGGATGATATTCGAATTGATTACTCTCAAGATAATAATTGGGAAGATTGTGCTGATTTATGCCCTACTAATGCATTTATTTTAGAATTTAAAAAGTATTTTGATAGTATTGACTTTGATACAGGTGTTGAATTAAAAGATGATATATTATATCCATATATAAATAAAAAACTATGTATTGGATGCAGTGCTTGTGTTGAAATTTCTCAAAATGATGATGCAATTACACTAAATAGGACAATAGGGCCTATATCTCACTCAAGAGTAATAGATATTAACCAGGATTTATGTGTTAATTGTTATTTGTGTGAAGAAAATTGTCCGGTTGAAGCTATTTGGTTGGAAGATGGAGATGTAGTTTTGGATAATGATAAATGTATAAGGTGTGTTGAATGTACTAATCATTGTCCTGTTGGAGCATTAAATAGAATTGAATTTGAATGAGGTGGTTTGTTTGAAAGCTAAAGAGTTAATGGATAAAGAATTTGTATACTTGAACTGTGATGATTCAGTTATTGAAGTTTCAAAAATCATGGAAGAAATCAGACGTTTTACTTGTCCTGTTGTAAATGATGATAAACAACTTGTTGGTTGGGTTACTTCATTTGATATAACTAGGGGTTTAAGAGAAGGAAATGAAAAAATCGTTGAAATAATGAGTTCTTATGAAGAAATTACAACAATTCATGAGGATGCTCCTGCAAGATTGGCAGTTATTGAAACTGCAGATAATAAATTTGTAACTTTACCCGTTGTTAATGATGATAATCAAGTAATTGGTATAGTCAGATCCTGCGATATTGTTAAATTATTATCTTCACTTTATGATATTAAAGTTTCAAAATTATACGAAGCAATGCAACATCAACTTAAAGGTGTGACTTGGGAAGAATTAATGGCTGCTTCTGCGTTAGTATCTAAGAAAACTACAGGTAAAAAGATTTCACCTGAAGAATATGAAGCTAATATTATGAATTCAACTTTTGGTGAAGCTATTTGGGCAACTGGTGGACTTGAAAAATTCTTTGCAGGTTTAATTTCTGTTGGCGAAATGGTTATTGCACGTAAAGTTGGTAGAGCTAAAAAATAATTAGTTAAATTTCTGTTAATTTAACTAATATTTTTCATTAATTATTTAATGCTACTGTAACACAATTGGCAGTGTGTCGCCCTCGTAAGGCGAAGGTTGCGGGTTCAAGTCCCGTCAGTAGCTTTATTTTTTTTTTAATTTTTAGAAATATTTATATGTTT
>CACZPT010000151.1 GCA_902783085.1 uncultured Methanobrevibacter sp. | reverse complement strand
TTGTATAACAATTGCCTGTTTGATGAATATGCATATTGTTGATGAATTCCATACAATGCGTAAACAGGTTATCGACGGAAGTAACACTGGAGGTTTCCAGAGAACAGGTATGGTTGCAACCGACGGTTACCTAGATACTCCATATGGTAGAGTAATTATTGAAAGTTTAGGTCTTGAAGAAGATGCTGCAAGAAGAGTTGAAACCAAAGATGGATTTACCGAATTTAGATTAGACAGATTAGGTATTCCTCTTGCAGAAATTACAACAGACCCTTCAATGCACCACCCTGATCAAGTAAGAGAAGTTGCATATATGCTTGGTCAAATTTTAAGAAGTACAAATGTTAAAAGAGGTCTCGGAACAATCAGACAAGATTTAAATATCTCAATTGCTGAAGGAGCACGTGTTGAAATTAAAGGTGTGCAAGATTTAGATTTGATGGCTGAAATTGTAAACCGTGAAGTTCAAAGACAATTAGAATTAATTGACATTAAAAAGGAACTTAACAACCGGAATGCAGAAGTGTTAGAAGAAATTCATACATTAGATGAATTATTTGAAGATACTGAATCCAAAATTTTAAAATCCGCTGAAACAATAAAAGCTGTTGTATTAAAAGGTTTTAATGGATTAATTGGTCGTGAAGTACAACCGGGTAGGCGATTTGGAACAGAAATTGCAAGTTATGCTAAAAAACGTGGCGTTTTAGGTATTTTCCACTCAGATGAATTGCCGGCTTATGGAATTACTGATGATGAAGTTAAAGAAGTATCTGATTTCTTAAACATAGGGGATGATGATGCATTCGTTATCGTAGCACATGATGAAGACATTGCTATTTCTGCTCTTGAAGAAGTTAAAAGAAGAGCTAATTTAGGTTTGGAAGGTGTAGTTGAAGAAACCAGGAAAGCCCTAGATGATGGTAATACTGAATACATGAGACCACTTCCAACTGCAAACAGGATGTATCTTGAAACAGATATCCCATTATTCAAAATTACTCAAGAAAAAATTGAACCAATAGCGAATAACTTACCTGAATTACCAAACGTTAAACAAGAGAGAATCATTAAAGAATACAAATTAAGTGAAGATTTAGCAACACAACTTGTTAAAAGACAAACTGCAGATATCTTCGAAGATATTTTGACAACTGTTGATGTAGACGCAACACCAGTTGCTTCACTTCTTGCATATGATTTAAGAGAAATCAAAAGAGATGGTCATGATGTTAGTATTTTAACAGTAACCCACTTTAATGATATTTTTACATTATTATCCGAAGGAAAAATTGCAAAAGATAGTGTAAGAAAATTAACTATTGAAACAATCAAAACACCTGATGTTGAAATTTCTGAAATCGCAGAGAAAAACAATTTAACAATGCTAAGCGATGAAGATGTAAGTAAAATTATTTCTGACATTGTTGCTAAAAATGAAGAAATGGTAAAAGAACGTCAAATGGGTGCTATGGGTCCTTTAATGGGAATGTGTATGAAAGAACTCAAAGGAAAAGCAGATGGTGGACTTGTTAATAAAATTGTACGTGAAGAAATTCAAAAATTAATATAGGAAACTCAAAGAGTTTCCAATAATCTTTTTTTTAATTAAACAGGAAAATTATTCACAATTCATTGTAAATTTAAACCTATATTCCTGATTTACTATTTCAAAACCATCGAAAGTACCATTTAATACATCAGCCACTTTTTGCAAATCTTCTGCTGTTATTTCTTTACCATTCATAATTGATGAGAAAAATGTGATTTTATCATCAGTTATAAGGTAATTTAGGAGTTTATTATCATCTTTTTGATATTTTTCAACAATGCTTTTAATTTGATTTTCAATATTCTCATCCAAATTTGTCATTTCAATACCTCCTATTAGTATCTTATATCAATATTAAAAAAAAATAATATATAAATTTCACTAATTTATATCAAATTTTATATGATAATATATTCTTAAAAAATTTTTACCATATTGAATTTATATGATTGAGTTTATTGAAACACAACATAATATTGGTTTATTTTTAAATATAGTGTGCATGCATATATAGTATTAATAAATTCATAAGTCAACGAAGGATATCTTAATAAAACATTATACTCACAAGAGAATAACATTCCAAATAATATTATAAAATGATAAAAACATTAAGTAATATAGTAAAAATCAAAATATAAATTAAGTGATAAAATGAATAAATATGACATTATTATTGTTGGTGGTGGCCCGGGCGGTTTAACGGCCGGAATATATGCTGGACGCCAAGGAACTAAAAATTTAATTATTGATAAAGATTTGGCTGGTGGAATTGGGCGTGAAGTTCCTGAAATGGAAAATTATCCTGGATATGAAAGCATTTCTGGCTTAAAATTAGTCGAAATAATGAAAACCCAAGCTGAAAAAAACATTGAAATACATGAATTTGAAAATGTTGAATCAATTGAAAAAATAAATGAAAATGGATATAATTTTATTTTAAAGACAAATAAAAATGAATATTTTACAAAAACTGTGATCTTAGCAACCGGAAGTTCACATAGTCATTTAAATGTTACTGGAGAAGAAGAATATCTTGGAAAAGGAGTTAGTTATTGTGCAACTTGTGATGGATTATTTTTCCAAGACCAAAACATAATAATGGTTGGTGGAGGCAATAGTGCTCTTCAAGAAGCTATTTATCTAAATAATCTGGGTTGTAATGTTACTATTATTCACAGAAGAGATGAATTTAGAGCTCAAAAACACTTACAAGATATAATTAAAAATGAAAACATTAATGTAATATATAATGCCACCATTGAAGAAATAAAAGGGAATATGCTTGTAGAATCAGTTATCATCAAAGACACGAAAACCAATCAAACAAAAGAGATTCCAACAAATGGTGTTTTCATAAGTATAGGATATAAACCTCACAATAAATTAGCACAACAATTAAATGTTGATTTAAATGAAACTGGACATATTATAGTTGATAAAGAACAAAAAACAAATATTGAATATGTTTATGCAATAGGTGACGTTTGTGTTGGTTTAAAACAGTGGGTTGTAGCATGTGGAGAAGGTGCAATTGCAGCAACTTCCGCATACCAAGATTTAAATTAAAACAACAATGTAAAAGTTGATGATTCTTATTTCACGAATCTATATTCCTATGAATATAAGATTGTCTAGTTATCTCTCGTCAAGAAAGTTCACAAATAGGACATTAATGTATCGTTTTCTTTAAAAGAAGTTCAATATCTGCATTGACAATGATTATATTTATTTATGCTGCTCTTTAAATTTAAAGCATTTTGATAAGTATTTGTGCAATTCATCCATAATTTAAAGAATCCATGGCACTTGCATTATTTAAAAAACAAAAGTTAAAAATTGTCTGATAAGTACATATAGATGAAAAATGCTATAATTAAGACAACAAAAATTGGTAACAACCACATGAATAATTTTAATAATAATACTGCAACAAAAATTGCTATAATTATAAATACTAAATCACTAAATTCCATGTAAATTTAATTTATTAATTGTAGTATATAAACTTTTGATACACAAAGAATAATAAATAAAAAAATCATAAATATTACTATTAAATATTTTGGAGTAAAAAATGACAATATTAGTTATTAACAATAAAGGTCAGTATAATCATAGAATCCAACGTAGTTTACAATATCTTAAAATAGACTCTCAATTAATACCTAATACTTTAAGTATTGAGGAAATTGAAGAAAAGAATCCTATTGGACTCATATTGGGTGGTGGCCCATCAATTGAAGGTGCAGGAAATAGTGAAGAATATATAAAACACTTTGACATCCCCATTTTAGGAATCTGTCTAGGACACCAATTAATTGCTAAAAATTATGGTGGGAAGATATCTACATCAAATACTGAAAGTTATGCAAAAGTTAAAATTAATATTTTAAACGATGAAAATTTATTTGAAGGATTAGCTCCTGAAATGGAAGTTTGGTCTTCACATAAAGATGAAGTAAAAAGTATTCCAAAAGAATTTGAAATATTGGCTGAATCAAGCTTATGTAATATTGAATCCTTTAAACATAAGAATAAAGATGTATATGGAATTCAATTCCACCCTGAAGTACATCACACCCCTAAAGGATCAGTGATTTTTGAAAATTTCTATAATATATGTAAAAAATAGGTGTAATGATGATTGATAATGTTGATGATTTGAGAGAAAAAGCATTAGAAAACAAAATTGGATTAAAAAAACAATTTGTAAATATAGAAATCGGCGATGAAGAATACGGATTTAGAATATCTGGAATTGGTGCAAAATCTGTTAA
Organism: uncultured Methanobrevibacter sp.; assembly: GCA_902783085.1. Classification (GTDB taxonomy): domain Archaea; phylum Methanobacteriota; class Methanobacteria; order Methanobacteriales; family Methanobacteriaceae; genus Methanocatella. The sequence goes on along the minus strand of CACZPT010000151.1, from coordinate 5,338 downwards.
ATTAGAAAAATATGTCAAATATGATGAAATAATTGAAGCTATTGAATCAGGTAATGATAACGGATTAGAATCTATTATCAAAAAAACAATTGAAGATTACGAAGAAGATGAAGAAGAATAAAAGTAGTTGAGATTATGTTAAGTCCTAAAGAATTTATTGAAGATGCAGTTCAAAAAGTCAAAAATCAAATTGGTGATGAAAAAGCTATTATCGCACTATCTGGTGGGGTAGATAGTTCAGTTTGTTCTGTACTTGTTCAAAAAGCTATTGGAGATAATTTAACTGCAGTTTTCGTAGATCATGGTCTTTTAAGAGAAGGTGAAGTTGAACAAGTAACTAATACATTCAAAGATAGATTAAATTTTAAATTTGTTGATGCTTCTGATGAATTTATGGATGCGCTTGCAGGCGTTGAAGATCCAGAAGAAAAAAGAAAAATCATTGGAAAAGTATTTATCGATGTATTTGAAAGAGAAGCAATAAAATCTGGAGCAAAATTCTTAGTACAAGGAACAATTGCACCAGATTGGATTGAAACTAAAGGTGAAATTAAATCTCACCATAACTTAGCTCTTCCAAGCGGAATGGAATTAGAACTATGTGAACCAATTCGTGACTTATACAAAGATGAAGTAAGAGAAATAGGTGATGAATTAGACCTTCCTAAAACAACAGTATACAGACAACCTTTCCCTGGTCCAGGTCTTGGAGTACGTGTTGTTGGTGCACTCACAAGAGAAAATGTTGAAATTTGTAGAAAAGCGAATAAAATTGTTTGTGATGAAGTCGAAAAAGCTGGCCTTGATAAAGAAGTATGGCAATACTTTGCAGTGTTAACCGACACGAAAGTTACTGGAGTTAAAGGCGATCAAAGAGACTTCGGATATCTTGTAGTAGTTAGAATTGTTAATTCAATTGATGCAATGACTGCATCCGTTAGTGAACTTCCTTGGGAAATCATTCAAACAATATCTAAAAGAATCACTTCTGAAATTTCTGAAGTTACACATGTTGCCTTATCAATTAGTGATAAACCTCCAGCAACAATTGAATTCTGTTAAATACTATTTTAATTAATAGTATTTTTCTTTTTACTTTTTTTAATCCAGATTAAATATGAAAACCACTAAAAATGCATATCTCGCCAAATTAACAGAACAAATTCAGATGAAATCTGTTAATGTAGGTAAAAATCTTGAAGGAACAACCCCACCATCAGTTTTTATTGGAAGGTGGTCATATCCTAAAGTTTATGCCGGGCCAATGATGAGTTCTCAAATGGGGGATACATCAATTATGGACTCTCCCGAATCCTGGATAGGGCAAGATAAAACTCAGGATGAAATTATTAAATACCGGATGAATTTAGTGCGCGGAAAACAATTGATTAAAATTGATGATTTGGAAAATCCTTTTGTTGAAAAACTTCAAGATATTTCTCTTGCATCAAAATCCATTGATAGTGAAGCAACCTTTGGAAGACGACCACGAGGATCTATGCTTAGTGAAGATAGTATGCCCCACGGTCCAAGTGCAGTTATTGAAAAATTTGATATTGATGCAGTTAAATGGGATAAACAATTAGAAAAAACATTTTATGATAGTGATTTAAAAGCAACAGAAGCTGTTGTTAATTTACATAATAAAGATGTTCCATTCACTGCTATGCAAAAAGCATTTTCAGTAGGTGCTATAGGTACAAAAAATAAAAGAAAATTAGTTCCAACACGTTGGTCCATTACAGCATGCGATTCTACATTGGCTGATGAATTTTTAAAAGAAGTTAGAAAATTTGAAATAATCGATACTTATCGAATTTATGAATTTGGAGCTTTGAATAATTATTATATAATTATTTTAACACCAACAGAATGGCAATATGAATGGTATGAAGCATTTATTAAATTAATGAAAAATGAAGAATTAATTTTTTCAGATTATGAAACTAATGGTGGTAAAAAAGAGTATTCTTGTGTTGGAGGCTGTTACTATACTGCTAAAATGGCTGTTCTTGATTATCTTTTAAAAATTAAAAAACAATCAGGATTATTAATTTTAAGAGAAGCATATGATGGATATGTACCATTAGGTGTATTTAATGTTCGTGAAAATATAAAAGAAGCAATGATGAGACCATATCTTGAATTTGAAACTTTAGAAAATGCACTGAAGTATTGCGGAGATAAATTAAAAATACCAATTAACAGATATGTAAAACAAGGAACATTACTAAATGAAATGCTTCACACAAAACAAACTACTTTAGATATGTACTTTAAAAGTGGATAATATGTTTAAATTTAAAACTCCTAATGAAAAAACATTAAAAATAATGTCTGAAGTTGCAAAAGGCAATTTGAATGATGATTTTGAATTAAAATGTTTAGAAAAAATAAAAAAATTAACCAAGCATGAAGAGGTTAAAATTACTTCAAGTGGAAATAATAGTATATTCATTGCCCTTTCAGCAATTGAAGGAGACATTATTATTCCGGACCAAGGCGGATGGCATGGATTTAAACAAATTGCTAGATTTTTAAATAAGAACATAATCATGCTAAAAACAGAGTTAGGATTGATAAATACTGATTATTTAACTGATTTGAAGATAAAACCGAATTCCGCTTTAATATATACTAGTTTTGCAGGTTATTGTGCAGAACAAGGCACAAAAGCTATTTCAAAATATTGTAAAGATAATCAAATTACAACAATTGAAGATGCTTCAGCAGGAATTGGTGATGAAAAGAATTTATTAGGTAATGGAAAATATTCAGACATAATAATTGCTTCAACTGGATCACCTAAACTAATTAATGTTGGAAGTGGGGGATTTATCACAACAAATGATGAAGAAATTTTTAAAAAAACAAAATTACCTCAAAAATTAAGTAAAACTAATGAAATTATATGTAGTGGTATAGATAGTGAACTTGATAATGTTGAAAAGAATTTAAAAGTTTCTTTAAATGCAACAAACTATTTAAAAAAACGTATGGATAATACAATACATACCCATAAAAGAGGTGTGAATGTTATTATCCCTCACGATGATGCAAAGAAAATAAGTTGGAATTTAAAAAATGCATTACCCATTGACAAAAGTGGATTCATAACAATCTGTCCAAACTATAATCGTGTAAAAACAAAAGCAATAGCAATCGAAATAAAAAATTTGGATTATCAATGCCTTAAAAAAGAATATCTAAATAAGATTATTGAAGAAATAGAACTTAATAATCCACACTAAGTTTTGTTATCATATCAACGATAATATCTTCAATAGAAAAATTTTTAAGTTCATCATCACTTATTTTATAAATTTCAGCTAAATTTTCATTATCAGCTATTAAAACACTATCATCAAACGTGAAAATAGAAGATAATTCAGATGTATAATCTTTACAGTTAATCAATACAGCACATATATTCATTTTTCCTTCATTTAATCCTAAAATTTTAAAAGCTTTAGAAATTTGCCTTTGAGCTGAACATCTAAGTGCAATTTCAACACTTATATCATTAGCTAAATTTTCACCACGATTAAATGCATTAAAAGCTTGATTAACACCATGAATAATATGGGTTTTAGATGCAATAGAATCTGCATTTAACAATTGAATTATTTCATCATCTTCCTTAATAGAATCAATCTGTGAAAGAGTATCCTCAATGGAATTAATAGTTGCTTTAAAACCTAATATTTTAATATTATCTATATGCATAAAACTTTACTCCCTAAGCAATCTATTAACACCAGCAATATATGCCTTAACACTAGCATTAATAATATCTGCTTCAGTACCCCTAGCAGATACTACCTTATCCGCTTTTTGAAGTTTAATGATAACATCAATAAATGCATCAGTACCACCAGTGATAGAATCTACATGATATTCAATTAAATCAACATCTTTAAAAATATCTAAAGATTTTATAGCATTAATTGCAGCATCTACAGGCCCTAATCCTACACCAGCATTAAGAATTTCTTCATCATCAATAGATATTTTAACAGAAGCTGTAGGCATAACCTTATTTCCAGATACAATAGTTAGTTCATTGAGTTTAATTCTATCCTCATGATTAATTTCTAAAACATTATCTGCAATAACTTCTAAATCAACATCCGTAACAGTTTTACCTTTATCCGCCAATACTTTAATATTATCACAAATTTGTAGAAGCTGATTTTTATCAACATTTAAACCTAATTCTTTTAATCTATTATCTAAACCATGAGTACCCATATGTTTGCCAATAACAAACTTACGTTTTCTTCCAACTAATTCTGGAGTCATTGGTTCATAAGTAGCAGAATTTTTAATAATTCCATCAGAATGAATACCGGATTCATGAGCAAAAGCATTTTCACCAACAATTGCTTTATTAGGTTGAATATAAACACCAGTTAAACGAGCAACTAATTTAGACATATCATAAATTTCATTAATCAAAATATTTGTAGAAAAATCTGGAAGTAATCTATCAATACTAACAACTAACTCTTCAAAAGAAGTATTACCTGCACGTTCACCAATACCATTTATAGTAGTATGAATTTCACAAGCACCCCCCTTAATAGCAGCTAATGAATTAGCAGCAGCAAGACCAAAATCATTGTGACAATGACAAGAAACAGGCATGTTAATATCTTTTAAATTATCAAACAACTCAAAAGATGAATCTGGAGTTAAAATACCAACAGTATCACAAACACAAACCCTATCCACTTTATAATCCAAAGCATTTAAAAAAATACTTTTTAAAAAATCTATATTAGTTCTTGATGCATCTTCAGCAGATAACTCAACAATTAAACCATGATCTTTACAATATTCAATAGCAGAATTAGACATCTCCAAAAGCCCCTCTCTAGATATCTTTAATTTGTCAAAAATATGTAAATCAGATGAAGGTACAACTAAATTAACAGCATCAACATCACAGTCAATACAATAATCAATATCTTTAATCAAAGGCCTTGAAAAACTAAGAATTTCAGCATTAAAACCTTGTTTTGTAATTTCTTTAATAGATTCTCTTTCACCCTCAGATGTAATGGCAGAACCTGCTTCAATAAAATCAACACCAATCTCATCAAGTTTACTAGCAATTCTTAATTTCTCATTAGAATTTAAAGAAACACCTGGAGTCTGTTCTCCATCACGTAAAGTTGTATCAAAAATTTTAATATTCACAGCACCCACCAGAATATAATAAACGAAATAAAACAAAAAAAAATAGTAAGATAATTGTAATAGAAAAAGCTTGCAGCGAAATGAAATTCCCATAGAAAACCATAGTACACAAACAAAACACAAAAGGACTTCACTA
>CACZPT010000150.1 GCA_902783085.1 uncultured Methanobrevibacter sp. | reverse complement strand
ATTCATCACAATATGTAGTTTTAAAATTAAATATAATACAAATAATATTAAATCAAAAAATCAAAAAATTAATTAACGGACAAACCCTATACTATTGTAAGGTGATTATTATTAATTATTTTCATATTGGAATTGATGATACTGATTCTCCAGAGGGTATGTGCACAACATATTTGGCATCACATATTATTAATAAATTAAAAGAAAATGGCATTTCTATTGTTGGATATCCTAGGTTAATCAGATTAAATCCTTTTGCCCGATTTAAAACAAGAGGTAATGGTGGTGTTTCTTTTAAAATCATCAATGATGATAAAGTTGATTTAGCTAAAAAAATTGTTTTAAATGAAGTTGAAAAGCTTTCCATGTTTGATTGTGATAATACAAATCCTGGGGTGGTTTTTTATGATGGAGAAATTACTCAAGATATGGTTGATTATGCATTTAAGGCAATTTATTCTTTTATAACCATTAAATATGCGGAAGAATTTGGAAAATCCGTTGGTTGTGAAATTCATAAGTTTAAAAAAGGGAGGGGAATTATAGGTTCTATTGCTGCAATAAGTTTACCTTTGAATGATTTTACTTATGAATTGCTTGTTTATAGAACTTCTAAAAACTATGGAACAAAACGTCAAATCGATTATAATTCTGTTATCAAAATGGATAAAGAAACGTTTCCAGATACATTTGAAAATATTGATTACACTGAGAGATATTGTGCAATTGAGCCTAAAACACCATGTCCTGTTTTGTATGGAATCAGATCCAATACTGTCGAGAGTTTAGAAGATGCATTTAAAATAGTTGAAGTATCCGAACCAATTGAAGATTATTGTATTTTTAAAACTAATCAGCACACGGATGTGCATATTCGAAAAGCTGCAAATATAGTGTCTATGGAGCAATTTGGATGTTATGAAATAACAGCAACTGTTAAAGACACACCTCATGTTATTGGTGGGGGCCATATGTTTTTTTCTATTTTTGATGATAGTGGTGAAATTGAATGTGGCGCATATGAACCAACAAAAAGTTTTAGAAAAACGGTTTCATATTTGCGTAAAGGGGATGTAATCAGATTATATGGTGGTATTGGTGAACACATGACATTTAACATTGAAAAATTTCAAGTTATTAAGTTAAATGATGTGGAATATAAAAATCCGATATGTAAATGTGGGAAAAGAATGACTTCTGCAGGTAAAAACAAAGGTTTTAAGTGTAAAAAGTGCGGAAATAGAATTAAAAGTGATAAAAAAGTTCCAGTGGTGATAAATAGACTTTTGGAAAGTGGGGGTTTTTATGAAACTCCAGTTAGTGCTCGCAGGCATTTATCAAAACCTATTTGCAGAATGAATTTCCAATAATCTGTTCTTATTTTGTGAATTCATGTAATTGTTATAGTTCCTCTTTAGTGAATTTTTCAAATTAAAATGATATTAATTTATATAATATGTTTAAAGAAATTAATATTATAAGTCATATTTTTCATAATATGATGAATTTATAAATGGGAATGGAGAGGATTACTATTCCAGATAAGGAACGCAAAACAACTAGTGTTGAGCATATTTATCGTGAAAAAACAGATAAACGTATTTTAAAAAAAAATCCTTGGAGAGATTATCGTTTACATGGAACTGTACTTATTTTAGTTGTTATTGCTGAATTAATAGGCACTATTGAAATTCCCATAACTAAAGATGTTGCCATCACAATAATGCCTTTAATTTATACTATTGTTTTTGGTCTTGCTTTTTATTTAATTAAACCTATTAAATGGATTCAAAGAAAACAGGCCCGTATTGCTGAAGGAGCTATGATGCTTTTCATTGGTGTTTTAATAGCTAAATTGGCAGTTTCCAGTGGTCAATCTATTGGTTTGATTTTTGAAATGGGTCCTGCATTAATATTACAGGAATTAGGTCACTTAGCAACAATTTTGGTTCTTCCTATTGCTCTTCTTTTTGGATTTAAAAGAGAATCAATTGGTATGACTAATTCTATTGGTAGGGAACCGGATGTTGCAGTTATTGTTGATAAATATGGTTTTAATTCCCCAGAATCACGTGGGGTATTTGCAATATTTATTGTAGGTACTGTGATTGGTACTATTTTCATTAGTTTTCTTGTTACTTTATCATTATCATTTTTACCTCTACATCCTTATGCATTTGCAATGGCTAGTGGTGTAGGTAGTGCAAGTATGAATGCTGCAGCTATTGGTCCGACCCTTGCGGCTTTTCCGGGTTTGGAAACTCAAATTGAAGCATTTGCTGGATTTAGTAATTTACTTTCATTCTGTGTTGGTATTTATATAGTGATATTTATTGCAATTCCAATAATTGAAAGAGTATACAATTGGTTAGAGCCTAAAATAGGAAAAGATTCAGTTGTGGCACAAAAGGAGGATGAATAGAATGTCTGATTTAATTGACGGGTCCGAAAATGTTTCTGTTCATGGTATTTTTAATTGGATTTTATTACTAATTATTTTTTCAATAATTACGGTTATCGGTAATTTTTTAGGTTATAAACATCCAATGACGGATTCTCTGGTTGGTATGGGTATTTTATCTCTTATTACTCTTTTAGGTGTTTGGATGGAAAGGTATATTCCATTAAATGTTTCTTCTATTCTTTATATTAGTGTGATGGGTATTATTATAGCACTTCCAGGAATGCCTACATCCGATTTTGTTTTATATTATGTGTCTAAAATTGAGCTTTTATCAATCGTTACTGTATTTTTAGCTTATGTTGGTATTGGTATGGGTAAAAGTTGGGATGAATTTAAAGCTTTAGGTTGGAAAGCTATTGTCATTACCATTCTAGTTATTGCGGCAACATATTATGGTGCAGCAATCGTAGCACATATTGTATTGGTTTTAACTGGTGTTCCGGCAGTTTAAAATTTTTTTTAATTTTTTTAAGATAACTATTTAAGATTATTTTTACATAAATAGATGATAAGATTATTATGTTTTTACAAGATATTGCTAAATTTATTTCTTCTTATCGCTATGAACAGGCTACTGTTGAAACTATTAATGTTATAAAGGCTGCATTTTTAGATTATTTTGGTATAACTTATAGGGGTGTGGGAGAAAATCCTTCTTTTATATCATTTAATACAATTAATGAATTATTTGCAGGTTATAATAGTTTTAATTTAGAAGCTTCGGTTATTGGAAAAAATGTAAAAACTGATATTTTAAGTGCTGCTTTTATAAATGGTATTTCAGCACATGTTTTGGAGCTTGATGATGGTCACAGACAAGCACAGGCTCATTTGGGTTGTGTAATTTTTCCAACTGCATTAGCTATTTGTGAAGCTTATGAATTAAGTGGTAGGGAGTTTTTTGAAGCTGTTATTGTTGGTTATGAGGTGGGTATTTTACTTGGTAAATTAGTTAATCCAAGACATAGAAATAATGGATTTCATACAACCGGTACTATTGGGACTTTTGTTTCTGGTGCTGTTGCTGCTAAATTATTAAATCTTGATGAATCGCAGATTGTAAATACTTTAGGTTTGTGTGGAACTCAAGCTGCAGGTCTTCTAGAATCGGATCATGGTGGTACTATGGGTAAAGTATTGCATGTTGGTAAGGCTAATTATAATGGGATTTTATCTGCATTTTTGGCTAGAAATGGATTTACTGGTAGTGAAACTATTTTTGAGGGTTCTGAAGGATTTTTAAAAACGATGGTATTTAATAATGGTGAATTTGGCGAGGATAAATATTCATTTGAGTCAATTTTGGAAGATGTTGGCAGTGTTCATGTTAGGGATATTTACTTTAAAAAGTATCCATTTTGTAGACATTTGCACTCTTCTATAGATACTGCACTAAAGTTAAAAGTAAGTATTGGTGATGAATACAACCATATTGATAATGTGGCCATTAAAACATATGAAGTTGCAGCACAACATAATAATTATAATCCGAAAAACTTAGAAGAATTAAGGCAGAGTTTGCCCTATGCTGTAGCTATTACTTTGGTCATAGGTGAAATTGATGTTGACGGATTAAATCAATTAATTGAATATGGCTTACTTGAAAATTATTCGACAGTTGATAAAGTTAATAGTATTAAAGATTTAGTTAATAAAATGATTATTTTATCTGATGCTAAGTTAAATGAATTATATCCAAAAAACAGACCGGCCAATGTTATAATTAAACTAGATGAAAGTTTTAGAAGGGGTGTATTTCAAAATATTACATTAATTCCTAAAGGGGACTTTGAAAATCCATTCGAATTAAGTGAATTAATTGATAAATTTAAAAATTTAAATCCTATTTATGACATTAATAAATTAACAATTATTGATAATATTGAAAATTATTCTATGAAAGATGTTATTGGGGTATTAAATGGATAAAACAAAAGAATTCTTAGAAAAAATTGGCATCAGTGATGTTGGTTGCGATTATATTTCTAATAAAACTTTCAATGATAATGGTCAATTTCGTTTTGAAGTTCCAGGTATCCAATCACCAAATACTATGAAGACACTCTTAAGCGAAGCTAAAAAAGAAGATTTATTTATTCATAGAGTAACTCAAACAAAAGGAATACTGTTATTATCTGATGATGAAATATCACGGATGGTTGATTTAGCATCAAAATTTGGATGTGAACTCTTTTTATCTGTAGGTCCAAGGGCAACTTATGATACTTCAGCTACAGTACATACAAAAGAAGGAAGTAGAATTGGATATCGTTTAAGAGGTTATGATAATATTGTATATGCAATTGAAGATGTAAAACGTGCGGTTAGTTTAGGGGTTCGTGGAATTTTGCTTTACGATGAAGGATTATTGTTTGTTTTAAACAAAATGAGAAAATCCGGTGAACTTCCTAAAAATCTTCATTTTAAAATTTCAGCACATGCAGGTCATGGAAATCCAGCATCAGCTAAACTACTTGAAGAAAATGGTTTGAATTCTCTAAACCCGGTTAGAGATTTACAAATTCCAATGATTGCAGCTATTAGAAATGTTATTGATATTCCAATTGACTTACACACTGAAAATCCTAAATCTACTGGTGGATTTATAAGACATTATGAAGTTCCACAATTTATTAAGGTAGCTTCGCCGGTGTATTTAAAAACTGGAGGTTCTGTAGCATCTAATCATAATTGGGATACTACTCAAAAAGAAGCTATTGCAAGAATAAAACAAGTTAAACTTGTTAAAAGAATAATTGATAAATACTTGCCAAAAGCTATAATGTCTCCTAGTTTTTCTAAAGATTTATCTACTCCTGAGTGATTAAATGGATATTGTTGATGAAGTCTCAAATTCAATAATAAAAGCGAGCACACAATTATCTGGTGATAAATTAAATGCTCTAAATTTAGCTATTGAAAGAGAAACTAATGATAATGCTCATTGGGCATTAACTCAAATTTTAGAAAATTATCAGGCGGCCCAAAAAGATAAATTGCCCTTATGTGATGATACTGGAATTCCTCATGTTATTGTTGAGCTGGGCTGTCAAAGGCAAATTACTTCTGATTTAATATCTCAAATTAACTGGGGGATTTATAAAGGTCTAAATGAACTTCCAGCAAGACCTATGGCAGTTCGTGGAAATTCAATTGAGCGAATTGAACAGTCAAAAGGTTTATATGATGATGCCGGATTATTGAAGCCTGCTTCATTTTTAATTGATAATTGCGATAATCCAGATACTTTAAATATTCATTTTTTACTTCAAGGTGGGGGACCTGAAATAAGAGCTAAAACTTATAGGGTTTATCATAAACGATCTTTTGAAAATGTGATTAACACGGCTATTGCTTGGCTTGAAGATTCTTTAAAGCTTTTAGGTTGCACACCATCAATACCGTCAATTGGAATTGGGAGAACACATTATGAAGCATCTTCTTTAATGCTAAAATCAATGATTTATGGTAATTTAGATGATTTAAATCAATATGAACAATATGTAACTGATAAATTAAATGAAAGCAATATAGGACCATTAGGATTTGGCGGTAAAACTACAGTTCTTGGAACTTTTTTGAAAATTGGCAATCAAAGGGCAAGTGGCGTTAGAATAGTCTCTGTTAGACCTTCTTGCTTTGTAGAACCTAGAAAAGCAACTTTAAAATTGTAATCCTTAACATTTATAAACAACTATTAAGTATATTTTAAATCATGCAAGAAAATAATTTTCAGGTTAACAAACATACTTTAAAAACAGCTATTTCTAAAGTAGAACCTAATAAATTGGTTACAAGAGGTTATAATCAGAAAGATTTAATTGAAAAAATTAAATATGGGGATATGATTTTTTTAATTTTAAAGGGAAGATTGCCTTCAATAAAAGAAAGTAAAATGTTTAACCATGTTCTTGTTTCATTTTGTGACCATGGTGTAACTCCCCCAAGTACTCAAACTGCTAGAATTATTTCTTCATCTGGTTCATCACTGAATTCTGCTGTTGCTGGCGCATTATTATCATTTGGACATAAACATGCTGGAGCTATTGAAAAATCAATGGAATTATATCAATCAAATATTAATTCATTAATTTTAACTGGGGATGCTGATTTAGATAATAAACTTATTGCTAGTTCAGCTATTGAAATTTACAATGCCTTTGAATCCCGTAATGAAAAAGTTCCTGGTTTTGGACATAGATATCATGATGAAGATCCAAGAGCCAAAAAATTAATAGAAATGGCTATTAAAGAAAGTTGTGTTGGTCCACATTTAAAATTAGCTGTATCAATTGAAGATTTAATTTATCAAAATAAGAATATTAAATTAAATGTTGATGGTGCTAATGCGGCAATATTATCAGATTTAGGATTTTCTCCAGATTTGGGGTTTGGCGTTTTTATGATTGGACGTATTCCTGGAATTATTGCACATATTCATGAAGAAAATATGGATGAGGATGAATTCAGACGTTTTTGTGATTTAGAAGATGTTGTTTATGGAGGTCATTAAATGGATTTTGATGATGTAATTAATAAAAGATATAGTGTTAGAGGATATTTGGATAAACCTGTTGAACAAGAAAAACTTGATTATGTTTTAAAAGCAGCGTCTATTGCTCCAACTGGTGTTAATTATCAGCCATTTAAAATTTTTGTAATTGATACTAAAAAATATAAAGATGATTTATCTAAAATATATCCTGCAGATTGGTTTTGTCAAGCGCCTTATGTTTTATGTGTTGTTAGTCAAAAGGATAAGGCTTGGACTAGAAAATGGGATAATAAAAACATTTCAGATATGGATGCAACCATTGTAATGGATCATATTATATTGGCAGCAACTAGTGTTGGTCTTGGAACTTGTTATATTGCAGCTTTTAAGCCTGATGAGGCAAGAAAATTCTTAAATCTTAAAGATAATGAAGAACCTGTATTATTCACTCCATTAGGTTATGGAAATGCAGATCCAAGAGATACTCCTAGAAAAGAAATTGATGAATTTACAGTTTATATGAGATAAAAATGAAATTATTTATTTTAAAAGCAGATAATTCAAATGAAATCACCAGTATTTCAAATGAATTATCTGAAATTAAATTTAAAGTTATTCAAAATGAAGACAACTTCATTTTAATGAAAAAAAGAAGATATGGTAATTATTATGTCCATATTTTATTTCTCTTTATTGGGTTATTCATATTCTACCCTGCATTAATTGCCAATGTTGTATATTTCACATATACTTATTTATGGAATTCGCCCCATGTTTTAATAACTACTGAGTCAAAATCAACATCTGGTGAGTTATTAGAATATAATACTATGGATGAAGTGATTAAACAAGCAAATAAACTTTTTTAATTTAATCAATTATTTCATCAACAATATAATCTTCTATTTTCCTTATTACTAAAGGAGTTGATGTAAATTCAGTATAGTATTCTGATTCTTCCCCAATTTTAGCATTAATAAAAACTTCATCGACTTGTGGTTCTAAAAATAAAGTTAGTATGTCATTTCTAAATTCATCATATTCTTTTTGAAGTTTTTCATTTTCAAATCTAAGTTGTGGAAGTTGAGATGTCCATAGGTCTTGGCCTGGAGAGAATTTTTTATCAACTAATTTATCATCTAAAACTTCACCATCTAGCATCATTTCAAAATTTTTGTTAATTATTATCCAAACACATCTATTCAATTTAATCACTATAGACTACTATAAATATCATGTTAATTAAATATTGAAGTATATGTCTAGAGTTAAAATTATTAAATTACTTGGATTAGTATTAGCTATTGTTTTAATAATTGTTGGTGTACTTCCTGTATTTAGGGGAAATGTCTTAACTAACGATGATATTACTACATCAATTATTCTTATCCTTTTGGGTGTTGCATATATTATTATTTCATTAAAACCTGAATGGACTAAAGCAGTATTCTTTTTTGAAGGAATAATTATTGGTGTTGGTGGGTATATGTTACTTGAAATTCCATATAATTATGGATTCCTTATAATAGGTGTTATCATTGTTATAATAGCTATTCTTGCTTATTTGATGAAGTTACCCCCTAAACTTTTAAAATTATTTTATAGATAGTTAATTTTTTCTTTATTTTTCAATATTCTTTTTTTATTATTCTATTTTATTAATATTATTATATTTTCATTTCTTTTTTTTAGTTTAAGTCAAGATTTGATTTATTTTTTAGAAAAATATAGTAAAAGATATATATTAAGCTAAATAAAAATTAATATACCATGGTGATTAATTATGGCAGAGATATCAGACGCAATCACAATGATAAAAAAAGCTGAATCTGATGCTGAACAACTTATTATCGATTCAGAGTCACAATCAAAAGATTTGGTTGCTGAATCAAGAGTTAAAGCCGATGAAATTATTTCAGAGGCTAGAAAATCAGCTGAAGAAGAGGCTCAAAATACTGTTTTTGATGCAGAAGATAAAGCTAAAGAAGAAGCTAAATCTATTGCTGCTGACTCTGAAAGGGAAGTTAGTGCTTTAAAAGAAAAAGCAATGGCAAATGTAGATGAAGCTGCTTCCGTTATTGTCAAAAATATTTTGTAGTGTGAGATTATATGTTCAAGACAGCTAGAATGCGAAAAATTAGAATTGTTACACTGGAGAAGT
>CACZPT010000149.1 GCA_902783085.1 uncultured Methanobrevibacter sp. | reverse complement strand
TTTATACTAATTACCGCTGCAAAGCAATGAAAATAGTACAACAACATTTGCAAGTATCTTTACCCTTAAATAGGGTATTTAAAAGTAGTTGAAATAATATCACCAATTATCCATAACTTAATGGATATTTTGTAAAAAGAAGTATTTAATTTTAATAGAATTTAAAAAATAAAAAAAGAAAAAATGAATTAAAATAATTCATTTTTAAGCTACATCAGAGTATAATAAACCTAATGCATAATAATCGAATAATGCAAGGAATGGTGCTAAGATTAATGCAACGATAATTGCTCCGAGAATTGGAATCAATAATATGAAAACAGCAATGAATGCGAAAACAGCAATGATTATATTGACTAAAATGCTAGTAACTATTAGTTTTAAAATACCTATTTGTTTTAAATCATCAAGCACTTCTGAAAATGAAAATGCTTCACTCATACTGTCTGTTTTAGCAAATCTTAATTTAGCTACAGTACTTAACAATGCAAATATGAAGTAGATTATAAATAGTATAATAGCCAATACTATACCTAAAACTCCGAAAATAGCACTGTTACTACTAGTAACACCACCGGCAAGAAGTCCGAAAACTAATGCTAAAATAAATGCAATTGCTCCTGGAACAATATAATAAACAAAATTAATAACAATTAATTTAAGAGTATTTAAAATATTATTACCGATGTCTATTTTAGGAATAACCCCTGTCTGATTAATACCTTCACGCATTACTGAAATAAAATAACCTGGGGCGATTAATAAAAATATTAAAAGTAAAACAAGACTTATAATACCTGCAACACCAGTTAATTGTGCCATTAAAGTTGAAACATGTGCACCTGATCCAGCAAATATAAATGCTGTGATTAAAGTACTAAACAAAATGATAGGAATTCCCACTAATATAAATAATAGTAGCACATACACAAAGTTATCCTTATCATTCAAAGGATATTTAAATGCAGTTGAAATAATATCTCCGATTTCCATAATTTATCACCTTTTTGGTACTAATATGGTTTATTAAAAGAACTATATAAACCTATTTAAAAAATTTTAAAAAATAAATAAGAAATCCATCTTATTTAATTAAATTCACTGCAGTTTGAATCGCATCTGGCATTTTATCAGTATTTTTACCTGCACCTTGTGCTAGAGTTGGGCGACCTCCACCACCCCCACCTAAAATACCTGCAGCTTCTTTTATAATTTCGTTTATTTTAACTCCACTATCAATAGCTAAGTCTGAAGCGGCTCCAACGATTTTACCATCATTATTTCCTAAAACAACAACATCTGCTTTTCCATTATCAGTGAAATCAGTATCTATTTTTTGAAGTTCCTTAAAGTCCCCGTCAATTAGCTCATGAACTACTTTTAAGCCGTTGATTTCATCAAAGTCATTGGCTAATGAATTCATTTTAAGAGATGCTATTTGTGATTTTAACTTATCTATTTCATTTTTTTGAGCTTTCCATTCGCTGAAGAACCTATCACATGTTTTAGGTAGCTGGTCGTTATCTACCTTAAAGATTTTAGAGCTTTCTCTTAATAGCTCATCATCATGTTGGATTGAGTCTATTGCAGCCAGTCCTGCTGAAAAGTCAATTCTTTCAACTCCATCCTGAACCCTTTCGGTTTTATTGATTTTAATTGGTCCGATTGCACCGGTTCTTAAAACATGTGTTCCTGCACATGCCTGCACATCAATACCTGGGATTTTAACTACACGAATCATTTTACCCGGTACAATTCCCCCCTGATAAAGTGTAAAGCCATATAACGCTTCTGCTTCATCACGGGTGTGGAACTTGATATCTAAATCTATATTAGCCATTACATATTCATTAGCTAACTTTTCAATTTCGTTTAGCTCTTCTTGTGAGATACGTTTATAGTGAGATAAATCAATACGTGCTCTTGTAAGGGCGTTTTGAGAACCTGCTTGCCAGATGTGTTTACCTAAAACTTTTCTTGCAGCAGCAATTACCAAGTGAGTTCCTGTGTGGTGGCGTGCTAGGGTGATTCTGCGGTTCCAGTCGATTTCACCTTTAACACTTTGACCAACTACATCATTTGTGATATCTCCACCCACATAGTGAAGCACAACATTGTTGATTTTTTCAGCTTGTGTTATTTTAAATGATTTTCCATTGATGGAAACACCACCTATATCTGAAGGTTGACCTCCTCCTTCAGGATAAAATGCAGTTTTATCAAATATCAAACATTGCTTGTCATCTTTTTCAATTAAACCTAAAACATCTGCTTCAAATTCAGTTTGGTAGAAATCATTATAGAACAATAATTCGGTTTCAGGATAATCTACTTTGAAAGTTTCCTTTTTATTATTAGTATCTTTTTCATGAGCACCTGCAACTTGAGTAAAGAAATTATCTGGAACATTTACAGTAAAATCATCACCTGCAATTTCAACAACAGTTTCCGGAGGAATACCATGAGCATCATATAAATCAATAAGCATACCTAAAGGCATTTCAGATTCGCCTTCTTTTTTAAGACGTTTAATTGATCTTTTAACAATACTTCTTCCTTTTTTGACTGTAGTTGCATACCTTTCCTCTTCTAAGGCAATAATATTCATAATATGCACTTCTGAATCTCTGATTTCCGGATAAAACTTAGATAAAAAGTCCAACTGTATTGCCATAACATCCGCTAAAGATTCCTCCATGTTTAAATATTTCATAAACCTAATGGTTCTTCTTAAAACCAAACGGGCAAGATAACCTTCCTTAACGTTTGAAGGAATAATGCCGTCAGCCAACATAAATGCAAGACATCTAGTATGGTCCGCAATAATATAAATTGCCTCCATTGGTTCAGCAGCTTTCAAATAATCTTCTAAAGATAAGTTTAAACTTTCAGCAACCTGCTTACGCAATTCTTTTAAATCCCCAATATCTTCAATATCCATCATACCAGCAATTTGAGCATTTCTTCCCTGAATATCCTTGTCGATTTCAACACCAGTTAACTCTTTTAATTTATTGACAACCTGTGCAAAACAAGCATCATAAGCCGTAGGAGTACCCTGTGAAATCCAAGCAATCCTTTCAAGTCCATAACCCGTATCGACAACTTTAATAGGAATTTCTTTTTTATCCCCGTTTTCTAAGGTTTCATACTGGATAAATACTAAAGTAGCTAGTTCAACACCTCTGCAACATACCTCATAACAAGG
>CACZPT010000148.1 GCA_902783085.1 uncultured Methanobrevibacter sp. | reverse complement strand
AAATTTTCGCAAAAAAGAAAAAATTGAAAAATTTCTGCGAAAAAATCACAAAATCAAATTACCAACTAACAAATTTACAGATACTAAATTATTATATTAATTAGATTTTGACACATGTTTTTTAATTCATCATCTAAATATATTAGTCCTTTTTCGGTTATTCCATTTTTTGTTGCGACTTTAGCGATTAGCTCGTCGCTGGTGTATTTTTCTTCCAGCATTATTTGTGATGTTGACTTTGAAGTTTCACACAATAGTTTTATAAATTCTTCTTTTTTGATATTTGAATTTAATTCAAGTTTTTCAGATAATTTATCGAGTGTAAGTGCAATAAATGCTGGCATACAACTAGTAGCTAGTGTTAAAATTGCTAGTTCGTCATATTTTTCAACAATTTTAATTTCGCTGAATTGTGAAAATAATTCGTTGATATATTTTTTATTATCTTCTTTGAGATTTTCATCATGATAAATTAGTGATACTCCTTTTTTTGGTGTAATGCCATCATATGTTGAGGCTATTGTCGGTATTATGCAGGTCATATCAATGGGGTATTTGTTTTTTCTTTCTTTGATGTCAATTCCTGCACAGCAGTATATGATGTGGCTTTTTTTGTCTATATGTGGTTTGATTTCATCGATTACACTAAAGAAGTCCGGTGTTTCGACACATATTATTATTTTTTCACAATTTTTAGAAACTTCAATATTTGAGTCAGTACATATTACTCCATCATTGTCTCTTAAAAATTCTATTTTCGCTATGTGTCTATTTGAAATGTAGAGTTTATTAAAATCATGTTTATCTAAATTCAATATATTTTGCACAAGTAGTTCTCCAATATTTCCATAGCCAATTATTCCAAGATTCATAGCTTCACCGTAAATTCATTACTTTCAATAATTTTTGGTAACCTGCCGATCGTTGCAACATTTTCATCAGATATTATTAGTGCTCCGTTGAAAAATTCCCTATAGTTTTCAGCAGTTTCTACTGCGTTAGTTACTTTATCTTCACTTGTATTGCCTACAACGTCATTTGCAATTCTTGTTGCAAGCCCATCAGCTATTGAAGCATTGTTTGCAAGAACCGTTACACAATCCGATGAGCCAAAGCTGATTGAGTGGCCGATTTTACCTGATGACGTGCAGATTCCCAATGGGGTTTTTCTTTTTTTTAGCTTAAAAGCAATATCATTTCCAAGAATTGGGTTGTTTGAGTATATTCCGCATAGCACTGTCTTGTTGTTAATTAATGCAATATCCCCACCATTTTCTACAATGGAATATTTGCTTCCTTTATATATCAGATAATCAAGACTCATTTTAGAAATTGTTCCTGCAACACAAGCCATCGGACCGGTATCTGTAATTCTTGATGTTTTATACATTTCTAAAACAATTTCAGATAAATTTTCATTTTCATTATTTAATGTTTCAAGTGAGAGTAAAAAATCCTGATTTTTTAAGATATAATCTTTCAAGTCTCTTCTAATGGAATAAATGAATTTTTTTAAGTCATGATTGGAAATATCACATGTTAAACGTATATGTGTTTCATCAACATTGATTTCTTGAAAATTCATATTTTAATATTGGATTTACTGTTTATTAAATGAAAGTATTTATAACAATAGTTATATATTATTACTTTAAAAACATAAATATACTACTTTAATCAGTACTATTAATAAACATAATAATTATAATGAATGTGATACTTTGAAAGCATTTGAATTTTTACTAAATAAAAGAGAAGAAAAACCACGAAACAAAGGTATTACAATGGTCCTAGACAAAGGTTTAGGACTCGAAACAGCTCAAAGTCTAATGGATATTGCTGGAGAATATGTGGATTACCTTAAATTCGGATGGGGAACTTCAATAATCCACGATGAGGAAATTATAAAAGCTAAAATTAAAATGTATAAAGAACATGATATTACTCCATATACTGGAGGAACATTGTTTGAACTTGCATTTGCAAATAATAAATTAGAAGAATTTTTCCAACAAGCCCATAACCTGGGTTTTGAGGCAATTGAAATATCAGACGGCTCCACAAATTTATCACGCAAAGATAAATTAGAATCAATTAAAAAAGCAAAAACCAGAGGTTTTGAAGTATTGTCTGAAGTTGGAAAAAAAGATCCGAATTTGGATAAAGAACTTACACTTGATGAAAGAATCGAATATATGCAAGAAGAACTTGATGCCGGATCCAGTTTAATCATTGTTGAAGCAAGAGAAGGCGGAAAAAATATAGGTATATTTGATGAGGCTGGAAAAGCCAAAGATGATGAAGTGGATTATATTTTAGATAAATTCCAAAACGATAAAATCTTATGGGAAGCTCCAAATAAAGACCAACAAGTATATTTCATCTTAAAAATAGGTAATGACGTTAATTTAGGTAACATTTCAAGTGATGATATCACTTCTCTTGAAACATTAAGACAAGGTTTAAGAGGAGACACTTTAGGAAAAATTAATTAGAAGGTTTTCAATTGACAGCTAGAACAATCGACCAGATTAATAAAAAAATAGAATCCGGTGAAGCTAATATTTATACAGCAGAAGAGTTTAAAAAACTTGTTAAATCATCAAACGAACCAAGTTTTGAAGAAGTCGATGTGGTAACTACAGGAACCTGCGGTATAATGAGCGGTACTGCAGCTATTTTAAATTTTGTAGTTTCACAGCCTGGTGAATTTATAAGAGCCCGTGAGGTTTATTTAAATGGTGTTCCGGCTTATGCAGGGCCATGCCCTAATGAATGGTTAGGTTCTGTTGATGCAATACTGCACGGAACAGCCCATTCCATTCATGATGAAAGTTATGGTGGAGGATTTCTCCTAAAAGAACTTTTGGAAGGAAAAAGTGTAGATGTAAGAGTTGAAAGTGTTGATGGAAAAACAATAGAAACCCAAATAACAGTTGATGACATTATAAGAGGCCAAATTATAGGTTCCCGTATGGCATTTAAAAACTACACAGCATTTACAAATCCAGGAAAAGAACAGGTATCATCAATATTTGCAGCAACACCTCTTGAAGGTAATCTTTCAGGGTTAACATTTTCAGGATGTGGAGACTTAAACCCGCTTCAAAACGATATTCCACACAATATCATAAAACCAGGTATAAAAGTACTTTTAAATGGAGCTGAAGGTTATGTTTTAGGTGATGGAACAAGATCAAGTGCTGAAAAGCCAAATCTAATGTTGGCTGCTGATTATAAGCAAATGGATTCATATTATCTTGGCGGTTTTAAAACTGGTCAGGGCGGTGAGGTTTACGATACTGTAGCTATTCCAATACCTGTATTGAATGAGGAAATTTATAATAATTTACTTATTCAGGATAAGGATATTGACCTGCCGGTTGCAGATATTAAAGGACGTCATTTACCGTTAACACAAACAAATTATGATGAAATGTGGAATGGTTATGATTTAAGACCGCAATTTGATAGGACAAAGTGTAGTGATTGTGAAAGATGTACTGTTAGTGAAATATGCCCGACAAATGCTTTTTCAAATCAAAGGCTGGATTTATCTCGTTGTTTTGGATGTGGAATGTGTGCTAATTTCTGCAGGCACGACGCATTTGATATGAATACAGGAGATGTTAATTTAGAAATCAATAATAAAGATGTAAATATTCCAATTATATGTAGGCAATCCGATAGATTAAGAGGTAATAAATTATCTTTAAAATTAAAGAAAATGATAGAAAATAAGGAATTTAAATTACAGTGATTATATGACTACTCAACAGAAAATCACAGACTCTCCAATTGATTTTGCTGAAGACATCATCCATGATGTTAAAAATTCTAGAGAAGAGGGAGTTTTAAAATGTGTACAATGTGGAATGTGTACTTCAACATGTCCTGCAGCAAGACATTCTGATTATAATCCTCGTGAAATCATTGAAAGAGTTTTGGATGGCGATTTAACAATTATAGAAGAAGATAATATTTGGAATTGTTTTTATTGCTATACCTGTCATAGTGTATGTCCGGTTGGAAATAGTGTTTGTGAAGTTAATCAAATATTAAAGCAACTGGCAATAAACAATGAAATTGCATGGGATAAAATATATGAATACTTAGGTTTTGCAGATAGTTACTTTAATGCAGCTATTGGAGCGATTCCTGAAATCTTTTTTACACAAATCGATGAAGATGTCCCGGGTTGGTGGGAATTCAGACAAAACTTGGCTGATATTCGCGATGAATTAAATTTAGACCCACCATTACTACCTGATGATGATGTAATAGATGAAGTAAGTTTAATATTAACCATAACAGGATTTAAAGAAAAAATTGAAAAGATTAGAGATTCACAGGAGGACATAAAATGAAGTCTGTTCCAGACAAAAACATCCTACTTTTTAGAAGTTGTCTTGTAAGTGTGGAATATCCCGGCGTTGAAGCATCAACAAAATTTGTATTTGACAAGTTAGGTGTTGATTATGCAATATCTGAAAAACAAACCTGCTGCACTGGTCTTGGATATTATTCTGATGTATTCAATCAACTAGATACCTCAGCTATTGGAGCTCGTAACTTTAGCGTCGCTAAAGACTTAAACAGACCTAATCTTGTAATGATGTGCGCTACTTGTTATGCAATCAATAAAAAATCTGTTAAGCTGTTAAATAAAAATGATGAGTTACGTGAAGAAATTAACACATTATTCGATGAAAATGGATTAAGCCATTTAAAATATGAAAAAGATGATTTAAAACCAACAGAAAACATTTTCCATGTGGTTGACATTTTATATTCTAAAAGGGATAAAATAAAAGAAAATATCAAATATGATTTAAGCGATTATAAAATAGCTACTCACCATGGCTGTCATTACTGTAAAGTCCACTATGAAGATACTATAGGTGGTGTAAGAGACCCAAACATTATAGATGATATAGTAGAAGCCTGCGGTTGTAAAAGCATTGGATGGTATGACCATAAACGTGCTACCTGCGGAACAGGTTTTAGACAAAGGTATTCAAACCCAGAACTATCATTTAATGCAACTGCAGATAAGATGAATGCCGTTTATGATGAAGATGTAGACATTCTTGTTCATCTATGTCCAAATTGCCATATTCAATTTGACAGATATCAACATTTAATTTCAAAAAGGGAAGGTAAAGAATATAAAGCTATTCATTTAAATGTTGCGCAATTTGTTGCACTTGCAATGGGAGGAGATTTTGATAAGGTAATTGGTGTAAAAGCCCACACAGTTCCGATTGATTCAATTATAAAAGAGTTGAAGGAGGTTGACAAATGAGAGATGATTTAAAAGTTGGCGTGTTTATATGTGAATGTGGAGGAAATATTTCAGATACTATAGATTTGGATGAAGTTAAAGATTCACTTGATGTTGATTTTATTGGACAATTCGAGAATTTATGCTCTTTAAACGGGCGTAAAATCATTCGTGATGCAATATTTGACCATGATTTGGACCGTGTTGTTGTAGCTGCATGTTCACCAATAAGTCATGAAAAAACTTTTCAGGATTATGTAAAACCTCTAAATCCTTATTTTATGGACATGGCTAATGTCCGTGAACAGTGCTCCTGGGTTCATTCAGATAAAAAAAAGGCAACTCAAAAAGCAATTACATTAATCAATGCATCAATAGAAAAAGTCAAGCAATCTGATGCAGTTGACCCTATTTACTGTCAAACTCCTGATGAAGTTGCTGTAATAGGTGGTGGAATAGCAGGTATGAATGCAGCTCTTTCACTTGCAAAACAGGGAACTAAAGTAACGTTAATAGAGCAATCCCCATCAATAGGCGGACACATGGCAAAAATAGGAAAAGTATTTTCACCTGTTAAAATTGCTGAAGAATGCGGGATGTGTCTTTTGAATCCTATTTTAAATGAACTTGTCTGGAATGAAAATATTGAAGTTATAACTAATGCAAAGGTTATTGAAGCTGAAAGAAGATCAGGAACATATAATTTAATTATTGAGAAATCTCCAAGATATGTTGATGTTGACAGATGTATTGCATGCGGTAAATGTAGTGAAGTCTGTGATATTGAAGTTCCAAATGACTGGAATGATGGTCTTTCAATGAGAAAAGCGATTTATAGGCCTTTCGGTCAATCATATCCTGAAGCTTATGTAATTGATATGGAAAACTGTGATAAGTGCGGAAATTGTTTTAGAGAGTGTAATATGAAAGCCATTAGGCTTAAATCAAAGCCTGAAAAAATGCTTCTCCAAGTGGGATCGATTATTCTGGCAACAGGCCATAAGCTATTTGACATGGATAAGAGACCGGAATACGGTTATGATAGATATGATGATGTTATTACACAATCAGAACTCGGCCGTATCACAGGTGTAAACGGACCTACAAAGGGTAAACTTCTTAAATCCAATGGTGAAGTTCCAAAAAGGATTGTAATGATTCAGTGTGTAGGTTCAAGGGATGAAAAGCCTGACGGCCATAGGTATTGTTCTAGAATATGTTGTACTGTTGCGCTTAAAAATGCAAACATCATCAAACATAAATATCCTGATACTGATGTTTTGATTTGTTATACTGATATTAGAACTCCAGGAATGTTTGAAAAATACTACAAACACACACAGGAAAATGAGGTCAGATTCCTAAGGGGACGTCCTGGTGAAGTAGTTAAAAAAGGAGATAATTTCATAGTTCGTGTGGAAGATACTCTTAAAGGTGAATTTGCAGAAATCGAAGCAGATATGGTAGTATTATCAACTGCAATGGAACCGTCACATGGTACTCGTGAAATAGCTGAGATTTTAAATATTGGAACAACCGAAGATGGATTTATAAAAGAATCACATCCTAAAATCAAACCGGTTACAACTGATGTTCAGGGAATATTCGTCTGTGGAACAGCCCAAGACCCGAAAGACATCACAGAATCAATTATGCAGGCAACTGCAGCAGCATCAAAAGTCAGTGAATATAACTATGGTGGTGTTGAAATTGAACCGTTTATCGCAGAAATTGATAGGGAAAAATGTACTTTATGCGGTGATTGTATTGGCAAGTGTAAATATAAATCAATGAGTATTCAGGGTGATGAGGTTTACATTGATCCAATGAGTTGTACCGGATGTGGAAAATGTTTGGTTGCTTGTACTCAAAGAGCTATTTCAGTAAATGGTAATATTGATGAGAAAATAATGGCTACAATTAAGGGAGTACTGTCTAAAAAAGAAGATAATCAGCGTATGATATTGGTATTTTTAGATAATATCGGATATACTGCAGCAGATAATATTGGAGTCAATAGACTGTCTTATCCTGAATCAATTTATATTATTAAAGTACACTCTGTTAACCGTGTAGGACCGCATCATATCCATTATGCCCTTGAAAATGGTGCTGATGGAGTATTCATCGGAGAGTTCCCTGGTGATTTAATGTATGATGAAGTGGAACGTAAAGTTGATAAGGTTAAAAATACGATTGCCAGTTTAAATCAAAATCCTGAAAGATTAACCTTTTCAAAGGTTTATATCCCATACTTCTCAGGTCTTGCCCGTAAATTTATAGATTTCGATAAAAAAATAGAAGAATTAAATGAAATAGAATTATAATTAGGACTTAAATGTCCTGATTAATTTTTTTTAAATTTCATCCATGATGTTTGCATATGTATAATTTTTTAATGCATCCTATGGAAAGCACATATTAACTTTTAAAAGTAGAATGATTCCTATACAAATCATCATCACGGTAGATATTAATCTTTAAATACTTGGGTGATGTATTTTAAAAATAGAATTTTAGGAGAATATATTATAATTCTCCATTAGCTTTTCTTTCATCAAGAAGTTTTAAACCTAAATCTCCAAGTTTATATTTTTGAATTTTACCACTTGTTGTGAGAGGAAACTCATCAACGAAAAATACATATTTCGGTACTTTATATCTGGCTATGCTTCCAATACAGAAATCACGTATATCCGCTTCAGTAATATCTTCAAAACCATCCTCTTTTATGATAAACGCACCAACAATTTCACCATACTTCTTATCAGGAATTCCGGCAACCTGAACATCCTGAACACATTCATGGGTGAAAAGATATTCTTCAATTTCTCTTGGATAAATGTTCTCCCCACCTCTAATAATCATATCTTTGATACGACCAACAATTGAATAATATCCATCCTCATCAACTGTAGCTAAGTCTCCTGAGTGCAGCCATCCATCAGGTTCAATTGTTTCAGCAGTTTTCTCAGGCATGTTATAGTAACCTTTCATAACATTAAATCCTCTGCACATAATCTCACCAGGCTCACCCGGACCTAACTCTTCACCGGTTTCAGGATCTACAATTTTAACTTCAATATTTGGGAACTTTCTACCTACGGTATTGATCTTTTTTTCAAATGAATCTGAAGCATTGGTTTGTGTAAAACCAGGAGCAGCTTCAGTTAAACCATATACACTGGTAATCTCTTTCATATTCATTTTCTCAATTGCGTCTTTCATTGTCTCAACAGGACAAGTGGAACCTGCCATAATACCGGTACGCAAAGAGCTCATATCAAACATATCAAACATCGGATGGTTCATCATACCAATAAACATTGTAGGAACACCATAAATTGATGTACATTTTTCTTTTTGAATAGATGAAATTGCAAGAAGAGGATCATACTCCTCAAGCACAACCATTGTAGAACCATGAGTAATAACAGCCATAACACCTAAAACAGTTCCAAAACAATGGAAAAGAGGTACTTGTAGAAGTAATCTGTCTTTCGGAGTATAATTCATATTCTCTCCAATGTAATATCCATCATTTACAATATTTCTACTTGTAAGCATCACACCTTTAGGAAAACCTTCAGTACCGCTCGTATACTGCATATTAATTACATCATTTTGAGTTACAGAATCCTTAATTTCCTGGTATTTTTCATCATCGTAGTTCATTCCAAGCAAGAGTAACTCGTTGGTGTTAAACATTCCACGATGCTTTTCCTGACCTACATGGATAATATATTTTAAACGAGGAAATTTTTCACTGTTTAAATTGCCTCTAGCACATTCTTTCATTTCAGGAACAAGCTCATGAATAATATCAAAATAACTTGTGTCCCTAAATCCATCAGTCATGGCTATTGCTTTCATATCAGATTGCCTAAGCACATATTCTAATTCATGTGACTGATAAGCAGTATTGACAGTTACAATTGCAGCACCGATTTTAGCAGTTGCAAACATAAACGTTAACCATTCAGGTACATTTTTAGCCCAAATACCAACATGGTCACCTTTCTCAATTCCAATAGCTAATAATCCTTTAGCTAAATTATCAACTCTTTCATCAAATTCCTTATAAGTAAATCTTAAATTTCTATCAGGGTATACAATAAATTCATGATCAGGTTGTTTTTCAACTTGTGTTTCAAAAAATCGTCCAAGTGAAAGTTCTGTAAATAATTCGCTCATTATTCCACCTTTTTAATTAGCATATTCGTAAAAAAGTTCAATTCAAAATTTGTTTCTAATTCCAAGTCTTTTAATCCCAAGTCTGGTTTGAAAATTCTAATTATCCTATCCTTCATGTTTTCTTTTAAAGTATTTTCTATCATTTTCCAACCAGCTCCCCCTTGTTTTTAATATGGTGTGTATAATACAGCTAATATTTTAGATGCTTTTTTACCGCTGGCATGTAAATGATGAGGTACAACAGAATCATAAAATATACTGTCGCCAACGCCGATAGTGAAAGTTTCTTTTCCATAAATAACTTCAATCTCACCATCTAAAACATAAATAAATTCCTCTCCTTCATGAGAAGATAACTCCTTTTCACCTTCTTCATAATCAATATCAATAATGAACGGATCGATATTTCTGTCAATTTTACCTGCACCTAATGAGTGAAACTCCAAGTTACTTGCATTTGTAACGTCTTCTCTACCTGAAAAGTAAAGTGAACTTGTAGTTTTCCCGCCTCTTGTAACAACAGGACCTAATTGGGGTGTATCATCTAGAAATGTTCCAAGTCTAACACCTAAAGCTCTAGCCATTTTAGTTAATGGTGTAAGTGAAGGGATAATTTCTCCATCTTCCATAGCTTTTAAAACATCTAGTTTAACTCCACTTTTTTCAGCTAGCTCTTCAATACTCATATCCTGTCTTTCTATAATGCTTTTTATTTTAGAAGCAAATTCTTTATTTTTTTCCATATAATATCACTTTTTTACAATTTGTATTATACTAAATTTTTAGTATAATATAACTATGTACAATTGCTTTATATAATGCTTTGTAAAAATTAGCACTGCTAGAAACTTAAGATTTTTTTGAATTTTTTTCTTATTTTCACTATTTATTTCTACTAATTTTTCTTTAATTTATTTAATTT
>CACZPT010000147.1 GCA_902783085.1 uncultured Methanobrevibacter sp. | reverse complement strand
ATTCAACAGTTCCAGCACTTTTATATCCAATATATTCAGCAGCCTTAACAGCACTTCCACCCATTTCTTCTCTTAGTTCATCAGTCATTATTGGTGATGGGGCTTCTTCAAGAAGTTTTTGATGTCTTCTTTGTATGGAACATTCTCTGTCTGCTACGTGAATAACATTTCCATGTTCATCTGCAAGAAGTTGGAATTCAATATGTCTTGGTTTTTCAAGATATTTTTCAATAAATACTGTTGAATCTCCAAAATTTGTTGATGCAACAGATTGGGTGGATTCAATTGCACGTACAAGTTCCTCTTCTTCATAAACTGCGCGCATTCCTATACCTCCACCACCTGCGGAAGCTTTTACAATTACGGGATATCCAATTTGTCTTGCAATTTCTTTTGCTTCTTCAATATCACTTACTCCTTCGGGTGTTCCTTCAATAACTGGTACGCCTGCTTTTTTCATTAAAGATTTTGATGTAATTTTATCTCCCATTTCATGGATAACTTTTCCACTTGGTCCGATAAGTTTAATTCCATTTTTTTCACATTCTTCACCAAATTTCGGATTTTCTGCAAGAAAACCGTAACCTGGATGTATTGCATCTGCTCCAGATTCAAGTGCAATATCTATAATTTTTTCAATATTTAAATAAGATTTTGCAGGAGAAGGATTACCTAGTGGATAACTTTCATCTGCATAATTTGTGTATAGGGAGGTTGCATCTGCATCAGAATAAATAGCAACACTTTCAATATCGAGTTCACGACAAGCACGCATAACTCTGATGGCTATTTCCCCTCTATTTGCAATTAATACTTTTTCAAACATTTGAAACCTCAAAATAATTTTTTATTAATAATTATAATTATATCTAATATAAATTATAAATATGTTGTTTAGATGAAAAAGATTACTCGTAAAAAACATTTAGAAATGATAATTCAATCCGTTCCAAATCATCCTAAACCTAAAGTTGAACTTGAACAATATGCTACTCCAGCCAGCATTGCTTCTGATTTATTATGGAATGCACTATCATTAGATGATATTTCAGCAAAAAATGTTGTTGATTTAGGTTGTGGTTGTGGAGTTTTTGCTATAGGTTCGGCATTACTCTGTGCTAATTCAGTTGTTGGTATTGATATTGATGCTGATTCAATTGATTTGGCTTGTCTAACAGCTAATAAATTAAATATTGATAATATTGAGTTTGTAAATGATAATATTTTGGAGTCCAATTATGATTTTGAGCTTGATACTATATTTCAAAACCCACCTTTCGGATCTCAAAAAAGAGCAGGTAAGGGTATTGATTTAGAATTTGTTAAAAAAGCTAAAGAGTTTAATCCAAATGTTTTATATTCTTTTCATATGGCTTCGACTGAGGATTTTTTAATTGATTTTTATGAAAACTTGTCATTTGAAATCACACATATTTTTAGATATGAATTTCCAATTCCGAAAATTTATAATTTTCACACAAAAGAATCTAGGGATGTTGATGTGATAGTTATTAGGGCTAGGTTATAAGTATTTTTTTTGATATTTATTGATTAATTTGAGATATCTTATTAATTTTTATTTATTTTCTATTTTTTCTTTTTTTCAACCTAAAAAACAATACCTTTATATACGAGATACTTAATATACAGTAGTAATATATTCTCTGAGTATAAAAAAGTTGGTAGCATAAAAAGAGCTACAGGTATTATAATTGATATAATACTTGAAAATGTGTAAGTCTATTTTAGTGATATCTAATAGGTGTAGGGTAATCTTTATATACTTTACTTAAACATATTTTAGTATGATGTATAAAGATGAGCTATCTATATTTATTCCAAATTCATTTCTTTCTGAGTCTAAAGACCTTAAAGTTCGTACTTATAAAGTGGGGATTTTAGGTAGAGCTTTAGCTGTGTTTCAAGCAGATAATGTGGTTATTTATAATGATGATTATGTTAAAAATGAAGATGGGGAAAGTGATGGAGCTTTTATGGCTGAAGTTTTAAGGTTTATGGATACTCCTCAGTATTTGAGGAAAAAAGCATTTCCAATTAAATCAGAACTTAAGCATGTTGGTATTCTTCCACCACTAAGAACTCCACATCATCCTTTAAATAGTCAACCTGATGTCGGTGATTGTAGGCAAGGATTTACTGTTAAAAGAAACAAGAAAGGAACTTTTGTGGATATTGGTATGGATAATCTTGCATTCTGTAAAGAGCAACTTTCTGTTAAAAAAATTTTTGACTTTAAGATTACAAAAATAGCTAAGAAAGAAGTAATAGTCACACCTGATAAACCAGATGACATTTACTGGGGATATAATGTAATATCCTCCAATAAGAGT
>CACZPT010000146.1 GCA_902783085.1 uncultured Methanobrevibacter sp. | reverse complement strand
ATAAGTATAAATACTTTTCAAAATAACCGAATCAAAATTGATTTTAATGTGTGAAAATGAAATTCAATACATAAAAATACTCAAAAATATATCAAAAAAGCAGCAAAAATATATATAAAAGAAAGCCCATAACTTTAATTGTAAGACAACTAATTCTATGAGCTTTATACGTCTAAACTATAATAATATAAACTAGTTAAAAGGGAAGAATTAAATGATTACAAAATTCGAAATTAAATCTCATGACGGACCTGGAAGAATTGGTAAATTAAACGGAAATATTACTCCAAAACTATTTTATAAAAATGATTTAAAAATCAGCCCATATGAAGGCTCAGCATATAATGTTGATAAAGAAATAGCAGAATATAATATTAAAGAAACCTTAAAACTTGCAAAAGAAAATGTTGACAAGTATGACTGTGCTGTAATTGAAGGTTCAAAATATCTGGATTTAAGAATAAAATCCCTTAAAGAACTAGAAAAGATTGGTTATAACATATTCATAATAGCAAATGGGGATGAATTACTAACAAATCCAAGAGAGTTAGTTGAAATTGTAGTTAATTTAAGAAAAAATGCTCACCCAAATAGTGTGCTAATATTTACATTTGCAGAAAGTTCATTTATGCCACTATTAACTTACATGGGTATTGATGGATTTTTAGTTGATGCAAGTAATTATTATAGTTATTTAAATGTCTTGCAAACACCAACAAAAGCTTATGATTTAAATATGTACAAGATTTATGAAAATATAACTCAAGAAGAACTTGAAGCAAAAAATATTGAATGTTTGGAGTTTGTAATAAAAGAAATACAAACCCACATGCTTAATCATTCACTTAGAAACCTTGTTGAAGAGCGATCCGGAACAACCCCCCAAAACATATCAGCATTAAAATTATTAGATAAAAATCATATGGACTTTATTTTAGAATACAACCAATTATTCTAATTTAAATGATGAAATAATATCTTCAAATTCAGATATTGAACTGGAAGAATAATCTGCGGTTCTTAATTCGAATATGTAAATGTTTTTATCTTCAATGAAAACGAATGTATGTATATCGAAAGTTATTTGAGGGCTTTTAATATTTGCATGTAATCTTATGGCATCCATATTAGCTATTTTAACAAAATCTGATGCTAAAATAATCCCGCCATCATCACAAATACAATCTTCCATGAATAATTTATAATCATTTAAATTTGTATGTGTTGGAAAAGCTACAAGATTTAGTAAATTATTCTCATCTTTTGAAAGTGTAGCTATGCAATCTGGATTATTAGATGTATCTGCATTTTCAAGTTCCCAGATTACCGGATATTCAAATGTGACATTCCCTTTATTAAATATTCTAGTTTCCATTGATTAATCCTCTTTTGAATGTTTAACATCAATTGTATCTGGTTCTTCTTCTAATGTATCAATATATTTAGAAAATGGTTCAGGAAGTCTAGGCATTACTTCTTTTAATATTTCACCAGCATCCAACTCTAATGCTTGGCCTGAAAGTAACTGATTAACATCAAAGTCAAATTCAAATGGTTTAAGTAATTCATCAGTAGGAACTCTCAAATTAATTTTATTCTTGTACAATATCATTTTAAGTGCATTTGTATTTCTTATTTGTTCATTCATATCATCTATAGTACTATTTATATCAAATGCAATTGCTTTATTTTTCTCATTAACCTCGTGTTTTGCTTTAGATATTGATTTTTCAAGATTATCGATTAATTGAGCATTTCTCTTATTAATATTATCTCTAGCTTCATCAATGACAACATTAATTGCATTTAAAATGGATTTATTTAATTCTACATTATATGCAAGAATCATTTTATTTTTATAATCTAATTCCTTAAAAATAGCTACTCTTTCTTCATCAATACTGGTTAATTTTTTGTTTAATTCATATATTTCATCTTTAGCTTTTAATAACTGCTCTTTATCTGTTAACTGCTCTTTTAAGTTTTCAACATCATCAAAAAATGAACTTTTTAATGTATCAAGTTGACTTTGTAAATCCATGATTTCCTCGTTTTTTTGAGCAATAATCTTTTCAAAATCCTCATTTTCATCCGAAGATTGTGAGCTGGTAATTAATTCTTGATATTCATCTTTTAAAATAACTTTAACTAAATCATTATCTTCAAAAGGATCTTCTTTTTTAAGACATACTTGTTTTTGTTTGGATTCCTTTTCAATAGTATTGCCATCTTTATCTTTGCCAGTATATTTTTTTGTATATACTCTAACAGTCCTAAATTCCTCATTATCCATTTTAAGCACCTACTTAATAATAACTAGATTTCTTATAATTTAAATATTTATTTATTTAAGGTGGTAAAAAAAGAAAAATAGAGGAAAAAATAAAATTTTTATCAATCTTCCTCATTTTTAATCCATAATATCATAGCTTCTTCAACTGCTTTTGAGTACCAGCCTGCAGTAAATAATAATTTAGAAGAGGCCAATTTGCGAAAATACATGTCCACATCATTATTGATAGTAATAGTAACTCTTTTGTTTTTAGTCATGAATATTTATTAGTGTAGAACTAGTAAATAAATTATTCAGTATTTTTTACCCTCAATTTTACAAATAAAGAAAAAAATGTAAGTTAAACTAAATATTATATCAGAAAGAAAATCGTCATAAAAATGTTTATATAAAATGAAAATATAAGTATTATACGATGTGAATGAATATTCATGTCTTCAATGAACATCTATCAACCATTTTATAATCTCCAAAATTTAGTTCATTGCAAAATAGGAAGTAGATTTTTTCTACTTCACCCCCTATTTAATTAAATAGCTATTATTTCACCAAAATAACTAAAATAAACAAATTCTTTTATAATAGCTCATATGAACGATATTATTATACATCATCTAAAATATCTCTGCTTGCTCCTGCAATTTCAACCAAATATTCAGCTTCAACAATATGCAATTTTGAAGGAATAACAATACAATGGAGCGGTCCGCCAAAATCAAAATCAATCAACGATGAAATTTTACCCGCTTTTACGACAACATCACTTGAACCAACCCGAGCAATACCAATAGCTAATGAATCTTCATTGATTAAACCATCATAATCCAAATCATCCTTAATACTCATTAAATACTCCAAACCTTCATTAACAGTCATGTATCTGTTATTATGGGCCTGAATATCCAATAAAACCAAAGTATGCAATTCAGATTTTAAATTTTCTTCAATTGCCATATAAGGAGATTTAGGGTAGAAATTATAATCTGGAAATGGAATAGTGGTTACTTTTCCAAATTTATAACCTTGAAGACCGGAAATGGCCGGTGCAGAAGATAAAATCGAAGATGCATGAATAACTTCAAAATCAATACCTTTTTTTGAACATTGAACTAAAAAATCACTATGAGTAGTTGCAATTAATGGATCACCACCAGTTATTAAAGCAACATCTAATTGTTTAGCCTCATCAATGAAAACATGCTCTTCTTCAACTTCACCCCTTACCAAAACCTCTATTTTTTTACCGATTAACTCTTCTATTTTATCAAAACTTGAACCAAATAAATGTGAAGTAAAAAACTCAGCATAAATTTTATCAACATTTCTTAAACATTCTAAACCTTTCAAAGAAATATCCTTTTCATCAAATAAACCTAAACCCACTAAATAAAACATAATATAATATATATTAAATGAAACATAAAAAAGTTATTATGAAATCAGTGAAAGTTCCATTAAAAAAGCTTAATGATGTCAGAAAAGAATTAATGGAAAAAGAATTAATGAGAATGGATTATAGGATTAAAGCTGAAGACAAATATGGTTATATCCCAGTATATGAAGATATAAATGGTTTTGAAATAGTTGATATTGATCTAGAAGAAATTAACGTTCAACCTCGTAATTTCGCCCAATTACTTGAAAATGAATTAAGTAAAAGTGAAATTGAAAACCTAAAAACCTCATTTGATACAATTGGTGATATTGTTATTTTAGAAATCCCTGAAGAGCTTGAAGATAAAAAAAATAAAATTGGAGATGCAACTTTAAAATTTACAAAAAGACAATCCATTTACATGAAAAAAAGTGCTGTTCATGGAACAATTAGAATTCGGGATTTAGAATTAATTGCAGGAAAAGATAATCCAATAACAATACATAAAGAACATGGCACCAGATTAAAGTTAAATGTTAAAGAAGTTTATTTTTCACCAAGACTTGCAACAGAAAGAAAACGTGTCAGCGATAGTGTTAACGATGGCGAGAATATATTGGACATGTTTTGTGGAATAGGACCATTCCCAATTATTATTGCAAAAAACCATAATGTCAATATCACAGGTGTTGATATTAATGAAAATGCAATCAAATACTTTAAAGAAAATATCAAATTAAATAAACTTAAAAATATTAAAGCTATTAGCGGAGATATCCGGGAAGTATCACAATCCTTTAAAAGAAAATTCGATAGAATAATAATGAACCTCCCAGGTCTTGCATATGATTTCCTTGATGTTTCTATGAAACTAATTAACGATGATGGAATAATTAACTATTATGAATTTTCAGATGGATATGAACAGGCAACTAAAAGATTAATTGAAGCCGGAAATAAAGAAAATAAAAATGTGGAAATAATCAATACCCGAAAAGTTAAATCCACAAGCCCCGGCGAATGGCATATTGCCGTAGATGCCAAAATAACATCTAAATAGGATCTATAATACCATTTTCAGTAATAATTCCTGTTATAAATTCACTTGGAGTAATATCAAAAGCAGGATTGATTACTTCAGTACCTTCAGGACAAATCCTTGCACCACCATAATACCTTACTTCATCGCCATCCCTTTCTTCAATAATTGTATCAAAAATTGAAGCATCAATATCAAAAGTAGATAAAGGAGCAGCCACATAAAATGGAACATCATGTTGTTTTGCAGCCATCGCAACCATAAATGAACCAATTTTATTAACAACACCACCTTTAGCTATCCTATCAGCACCAATAACAACTTTATCAATCTTACCCTGCGACATTAAAAATCCAGATGCAACATCAGGAATTAATTTAACCGGAATATTCTCCTGTTGCATTTCCCAAACACTTAAACGAGCCCCTTGACCACGAGGACGAGTTTCATCACAAATAATATTAATGTCCTTTCCTTGTGAATGTGCTGCCCTAATAACACCTAAAGCAGTTCCATAATCAACACATGCCAAAGCACCTGCATTACAATGAGTTAAAATAGTATCCCCATCACCAATTACTTCCGAGCCATATTTTCCAATAGCCATATTTGTATCAATGTCTTCCTGATACATTTTTAAAGCTTCATCTAATGGATTTTCACTATTCAATACTCTATCAACCGCCCAAAACAAGTTAATGGCAGTAGGTCTGGCATCTTTGATTTCTTGTGCCGCCTTATCCAAATCATCACCATTCAAATATGCCAAAGCCATACCAAAACCTGCAGTAACACCAATAGCCGGTGCTCCACGAACAATCATATCTTTAATAGCAACAATGACATCTTGGTAATTTTTACAATAAACGTAAGTAAGTTCATCTGGAATTTTAGTTTGATCTATAAGTTTTAATTTGTTATCTTCCCATTCAATAGTTCTCATAAATAATAATTTATTAATGATAATATAAAAAATTATAAGGCTTTGTCATTTTGTTAGTTGGGATTTTATGTTTTTCATCCAGCCATTTTTTCTGTTACATATTTGATTAAATACTCCTTTTTCT
>CACZPT010000145.1 GCA_902783085.1 uncultured Methanobrevibacter sp. | reverse complement strand
GGAAAATCCCGTCATAACTGGGATTGAAATAAAATTTCACTGATTTAAATGGGAAATAGACCCTAGCTTGTCGCACGAATACTTATCAAATGCTCTTTCTAAGACTTTATATATATTTTAATTTAAATTAATAATTAACTTTCTAACGAGGGGTTTGGTATGGAAAAAGAAATTTTAGAAGAATATGAAAAAATCAAAGATAAACTTTCTAAAGAAGAATTTTTAGCAGAAATGGAAGAAATACGTAAAACTAGTTATGAAAATTTGCCATTCATTGATGAAATTGATTTAGCACGTGATGTTGTAAAAAATTACATCGGCAAAACTGAAAATTTACTAGACAAAGAAACTCTTTTAGGCGATATATCTAGTGAAAATACAGATAATGTTGAAGTTAACATCACCAATTCAATTTTAGAAAAATTTGATAAAATTAAAGACTATATTTCAAAAGATGAGTTCATTAATAGGATTAAAGAATTAAAAATAGAAAATGCTGATGTTTCATTTATGAATGAAGAAACTTTTGCAGATCAAATCGTAGGTGAATTCATCACTGAAGAAAATCCAATGATAACAGATAAAAAAGAACATTCCACAGATAATATTGGTTCACTTGAACAGGGGGATAATGATAAATCAATTATTGGTAAAGTAATGCTTATTTCCAATGTAAAATCATTTACAACAAGTAAAGGAAAACATGGTAAAGTTTGTAATGTTGA
Source organism: uncultured Methanobrevibacter sp. (assembly GCA_902783085.1). Lineage (GTDB taxonomy): Archaea > Methanobacteriota > Methanobacteria > Methanobacteriales > Methanobacteriaceae > Methanocatella. Next base: position 4,737 of record CACZPT010000145.1, on the reverse strand, counting down.
ACTTGAAGATAATTCCGGTAAAATTCGCCTTGTATTATGGACTGAAAATATTAAACATCTTAAAAATATTTCTGAAGGAGATATCGTCCAAGTTCATGATGTTGACATTAAAGATGGATATTCTGGTCTTGAAGCCACAATGAGACCTAGATCATCTATTGAAAAAGTCAATGACTTTAATCCTTCAGATTTCCCAGCTTACAATGAAAATATTACAAATATTGAAGACATTGAAGCTGATTCAACTGTTAATATTATTGCAAGAATTACAAAAATCCCAACTGTTAGAACCTATAATAAAAACGGTAAGGAAGGTAAAGTACAATCTATTGAATTACAAGATGCAACAGGTAATATTTCATACACTTTATGGAATAAAAATGTTGAATTGATTGATGATCTTAAATTACATGATGGTGATACAGTCAAAATCCTTCAAGCTCAAGTTAGAGAAAGAAATGGTGAATTATCATTAAGTCACTGGGATGGAAGAATCATTAAAGGTGATTATGATGTTCCTGAGTTTAGTCAGGAAATTTCAAAAATTGAAGATTTAGACGATGGGGATAGAGATATTGCAATCATTGGTGTTGTCAGCAAGGTCCAAGATATAAAAAAATTCATAAGAAAAACGGATAATAGTGAAGGTCAGTTAAGAAACTTTGAATTAATGGATGACACTGGTTCTATGAGAATCACGTTATGGGGCGATGATGCAGATTTAGAAATTAATAAAAGAGATGTTGTTAAATTAATTGGTGGTAATGTTGTCTATGATGAATACACTGATAATGGCCATTCAATTAATACTAATTTCAATACTCAAATTTCAATAAATCCTGATAATTTATCTGACGATCAAAAGGAATTATTTGACAGTATAAAAGAAAGTTTACAACCAATGACCCTTGAACAAATTAAAGCAAGTGATGATGAGGGTGAAGAAGTTGAAGTTATTGGAAGAATAATGTCTATTGGTGATGTAAGAACTTTCCTAAGACAATCTGATGACTCTGAAGGTCGTGTACGTTCATCTGTATTTTCAGATGGTAGTGAAATTGTCCAAGTAGTATTCTGGGATGACAAAACTGAAATTGATATTAAACCTGGTGAGGCTTATCATATTGAAAATGCTAGGACTAGATGGGGATATGAGGATTTAGAATTGAATGTTGGAAATTCTTCAAGGGTTATTAAATTATCTGATGAAAATGCTAAATTTTTACCTTCATTTGAAACTTTAGAAAACATGATTTATGAATATCGTGAAATCGATGATTTGGATGAAGATGATAAAAATATTTATGTTGTTGGAAGAATTTTTGAAGTATATGATGCTCGTGAAATTGAAAGAGATGATGGAAGCAAAAATCTTTTAAGAAATATTGAAATTGCTGATAATTCAAGAGCTATTAGAGTTTCCCTTTGGGGAGATGATACTAAAAGGGAATTTGAAGTTGGTGAACCACTCAAAATCCAAAACCCTAGAATTTCTTATTACAATGAAGACTTAACCTTAAGTGTTTCTGGTGGTACAGCTATTCTAAAACCTAGTGATGAAGAATTATTAAAATTACCATCATATGACGAGCTAAAAGAAGCAATTTACAAACCTAAAAATATTGAAGCTATCGAAGATTATGATGTAAATGTCCGTGTAACGGGTAAACTTACTGACTTACGTGATGATAAAATTTTAATCAGAAAATGCCCAAATTGTGGAAATAATATTCCTGATGAAGTTGAGGATGAACCAATTTGTGATTACTGCGGTGCTGTAATTGAAGAACCGAGAACAATCATTATGCTTCCTGCAAGAATAGAAGATAATACTGGTACTATTTCAATAACTTTCTTCGATACTTTGGTTGAAGAATTAGTTGAAATGCCTAAAGATGAGATTGTAAATCTTATTTTAGATGATTCTGGTGCTCTTGAGGGTAGAATTGATGATTTGGAAGATTTAACAGTTGAAGTAATTGCAAATGTTAGTTTTGATGAATACAACGAAGAAAAAAGACTAAACCCTAAGAAAATTTTACAAAAATATTACTAAATTGAATTAAGGATTGATTATTATGGTAGAATTAGAAGATTTGCCAAGTGTTGGTGAAAAAACAGCGGAAAAGTTAAGAGATGCAGGTTTTGCAGACATGATGAGATTAGCTACAGCTACTCCTAAAGAATTATCTGTTAAAGCTGAAATTGGTGAAGGTGTTGCGGAAAAAGTTATTGAAGCAGCACGTAAAGCTGAAAATATTGACTTTGAAACGGCATTTGATGTACTTGAAAGAAGAAAAGATGTTGGCCATATTTCTGTTGGAAGTAAAGGATTCAATGATTTAATTGCGGGAGGTATTGAGACTCAAGCAATTACTGAGGTATTTGGTGAATTTGGATCAGGTAAAAGTCAAATTTCCCATGAATTGGCAGTTACTGTTCAAATGCCTGTAGAACAAGGTGGACTTGATGGTGAATGTGTATTTATTGATACTGAAAATACTTTCCGTCCTGAAAGGATTGAACAAATAGCTAATGGTTTTGAATTAGACGTTGATGAAGTATTACAAAAAATTCATGTTGCTCGTGCTTTTAATTCTTCTCATCAAATATTGATGGTTGATAAAATCAATGAATTAATTCAATCTGGAACAAATGTTAAATTGGTAATTGTTGATTCATTAATGGCTCATTTCAGGGCAGAATATGTTGGAAGAGAGTCATTAGCTGTAAGACAACAAAAATTAAATCAACATTTACATTCACTTCAGCAAATTGCTAATACTTATAATGTTGCTGTTTTCATTACCAATCAAGTTCAAGCTAAACCAGATTCTTTCTTCGGAAGTCCTACTAAAGCTATTGGTGGGCATGTTTTGGGGCATGCATCTACTTATAGGATTTGGCTCAAAAAAGGTTTGGCTGGTAAAAGAATTGCTAGGTTAGTTGACAGTCCTCATTTACCTGAAGGGGAATGTGTATTTAAAATAACTAATGATGGTATTGTAGATTAATTATAATACCTCTTTTTTATATATTTTTAATTACAATCTATTTTTATGGGTGCTATTGAAACTACTATTTTATCAATCATTTTAATGATTGCTTTAGGTTATTTTATTAAAAGAATTGATTTAATTTCTTTAAATGATGTTGATTCTCTAAATAATCTTGTTATTTATGTTTTATTACCTTGTATGATATTTTCTGCATTGTATTCTGCAGATTTGTCGCTTATTCCAGTTTTAGGATTCTTACCATTTATTATATTGTTTTCATCTTTTATTACAGGTATTGTTTCATATTTCATTTTAAAAAAGCTTAATTTTTCAGATAGAAAATTATGGAGTGTGTTAATAACTTTAATGATTGCAAATACTGGATTCATGGGGTATCCTGTAAATATTGGTATTTTTGGTTATGATGGTTTTTTAAGAGCTATTTTTTGTGACATTGCTACTATGTTTACTTTTTTAATTCTATCTTTTGTTTTGGTTTTGAAATTTGGTGGAACAGTAAAAACAGCTATTCGTAAAATCTTATTTTTCCCGCCTCTTTGGGCTATTGTTTTAGGGGTTTGTTTGAATTTGGCCAATATTCAAATTGGGGATGTATTAAATAATACTATAAATTATTTAGGAAATGGGGCTATTCCTGTAATTATGATATCTTTGGGTATTTCTATAGATTTTATTGGTATTAAGCGTAATAGATCAATGGTTGCTTTCACATTGGTTATGAAATTATTATTTTTCCCATTAGTTGCTTTTTTTATTGTTTCATTTTTTGGTCTTGTTGATTTGCAATATAGTGTATCGATTGTTGAAGCTGCAATGCCTTCAGGTATGTTGTCTCTCATACTGGCAATCACATATAAATTAGACTTTGAATTGACTTCTGATTGTATTTTTATCAACACTATTTTTTCACTTCTGACTCTGCCGATTATTATCATGTTATTATAGCTAAAATTGCAAAATTTTTCTTTATTAAAATTTTTACTTTCCTAAAAAAATATAGGTTACTAAATGTATTTTTAAAAAACTTATTTTTAGCCTTTGTTTTTTAATTATACTGGATTTAAAACGGATAAAATTTTATTATATATATACTTTACTCAAATATTTCTTCAGAAATGTTTATAAGTGTGTTTATACTACATATTTAATATCTAATATTCTATTTTAAAATTTGAAATATTATTTTTTCTTAAATTTTTATTAAATATTAGATAATTTCGCACACTTGTACAAGGTGAAAATTATGGCAGAAGAAATAAGAGATAATGAAGAATTAAGGATAGGTGTTTACGTCTGTCACTGTGGTGTAAACGTTGGTGGAGTAGTAAACTGTCCTGAAGTCGCTGAATATGCGGGCAACTTACCTAATGTTGTTATTGCAAAGGATTATAAGTATATGTGTTCTGACCCAGGTCAAGCAATGATTCAAGAAGATATTAAAGAAAATAACTTAAACAGAATTGTTGTAGCAGCATGTTCTCCTCGTCTTCACGAACCTACTTTCCGTAGATGTGTTGAAGAAGCTGGATTAAACAAATTTTTATTTGAATTTGCTAACTTAAGGGAACAAGACTCTTGGGTACACATGAATCAACCTGAAGAAGCTACCGAGAAAGCAAAAGACTTAACTCGTATGGCTGTTGCAAAAGCAAGATTACTTGAACCATTAGAAGCTACTAAAGTAGCAGTAGATAACAAAGCATTAGTTATCGGTGGT
>CACZPT010000144.1 GCA_902783085.1 uncultured Methanobrevibacter sp. | reverse complement strand
CAAGCAAACGAATATTCTTACGAGGAATGCCTTTTGAACCCCCTCTTGCTGGAATAACTACTAAAATTTTATTATTCTTAAACATATATATCACAAACAAAAAAAATATAATAAAATTTAATTATATACTAATATTATAACTTAATATAATATTAAATCTTTGGTGTTAAAATGAAAAATATGTCAAAAGAACTATTGAGTAGAATTAATGAATTATCCACTCCTGTAAAAATAATGCACATTTGTGGTTCACATGAACATACAATTATGGAAAATGGAATTAGGTCACTTTTACCTGACGAAGTGGAAATAGTTGCAGGTCCCGGTTGCCCAGTTTGTGTTGTACCTTCACGTGAAATCGATGAATGTTTAGAATTGGTTGAAAAAGGAGTTACAATAACCACATTTGGAGATATGTTAAGAGTTCCAGGGTCAAACGGATCACTTGCAGATGCAAAAGCTGAAGGTGGAGATGTTCGAATTGTTTATGGAATTAATAAAGCTATTGAAATAGCTGAAAAAGAAGATAATGATGTGGTCTTTATGGCTGCCGGATTTGAAACAACAGCTCCAACAACAGCTGCAGAATTATTAGCTAAACCTCCTGAAAACTTCTCCGTATTATCTTGCCACAGATTAATACCTCCAGCAATTGATTTTTTAATTAATTCAGGACAAACCAGCCTTAATGCATTAATTCAACCAGGCCATGTCTGTACAATTATCGGAACAAAACCATTCGAATATTTCTCAACAGATTTTGGAATTCCTCAAGCAGTAGCTGGATTTAACCCATTAGACATATTAATGTCAGTTTATATGATTTTAAGACAAATACACAATGAAACACCAAAAATTGATAATGAATATGCAAGAGCAGTTAAAGAAGAAGGAAATGTCATTGCAACAGACATGATTGAACAAGTCTTTGATGTTGGAAGTAGAGAATGGAGAGGATTTCCAAAAATTCCAAATTCAATATTAGAAATTAAAGATGAATTTAGTGAATTTAACGCTCGTGAAAAATATGATATTGAAGTAAAAGATGTTAAAGAAGCACCAAAAGGATGTATTTGTGGACCAATTTTAAGAGGACTTGCAAGACCCGAAGATTGTAAATTATTTAGAAAAGAATGTAATCCCCTTCATCCAATTGGAGCATGTATGGTAAGTAAAGAAGGAACATGTAACATCGCCCACAGATACTCAAGAGGCTAATAAATGAAAATAGAAGCAATTGCAGTAGATATTGATGGTACAATAACTGATGATAAAAGACAAATATGTATTTCAGCTATTCAGGCCTTAAGAAAAGCAGAATCTATAGGAATACCAACAATAATTGTTACTGGAAATGTTGTTAATTATGCATATGCTACCGAAGTATTAATTGGATGCAGTGGTGGATTAGTTGCTGAAAACGGCGGACTAATATTTAAAGAAGGATATAACAACAATACTGTAAAAATTTTAGTTAACAGAGAATATATTGAATCTGCAGATAAACACCTAAAAGAAAAATTAGGAGATAAATTCGAAAAACATGCATCACAAGATAACGACTATAGGTCAACTGAAATTGTATTTTATAAAACATTACCTAGGCAAGAACTAGAAGAAGCATTGCAAGATTTCAAATATCTAAATGAAATTGAACTTTATGATAGTAGATTTGCCTTACACGTTACTGATAAACGAATTAATAAAGGATCTTCACTTAAAAAGTTATGTGAAAGTAATGGAATTAATATGGAAAATGTTATGGCAATTGGAGATAGTGAAAATGATGAAGACTTCCTAAAAGAAGCCGGAATTAAAGTAGCTGTTGGAAATGCTGATGATAATCTAAAAAAAATAAGCACATATACCTGTAAAAACAATTTTGGTGATGGTGTAGCTGAGGCTATTGAGAAATTTGTATTATGAGGAATTATTTATGATTTATGAACTAGCCGAAAAAAGTGTTAAAGAAATTAAAAAGCTATGTGACATATGGGAAGTATATATAACCAACTCGAAAATTATTGAAGTTGAATCTAAAAAAGATATTTTAAACTTTGCTAAAGAAGAAATTGAAAATGGTGTTGGTATTAGAGTAATAAAAGATGGAAAAATGGGATTTGCATATACTTCTAATTTAGATAAAATCGAAAATGCTGCAACAAATGCTATAAATAATGCAAAACTAAACAAAAGTGATGATAATAATGCTTTTGCAGAAGTTGAAAAAGTTCCGGAAGTTAAAGGCACATACGATAAAAAAATTGATGATTTAAGTGTTAATGAATGTTGTGATTATTTAAATAATATGATTGGAAAAGCTTTAGAAAATGGTTGTGAAGTCTCATCATCAGGTTTTTCAGCAAATAAAATTGAATCAATAATTATTAATTCCAATGATGTTTCAATACATGAAGTTAGTACTGGATTTAGTGGAGGACTTTCAGTTAATATTGAAAAAAATGGAAAATTCGCAACAGCATATGATTATACAAATTCAAGATTTTTTGATATTGAATATGAAAAATTAACTAATGATGTTTGTAAACTAGCTAAAGACTCACTTTACACAAAACCTATTGAAACGAATAATTACAGTGTCATTTTAGATTATTATGCTGCATCCGGATTGCTTCAGACATTTATACAAGCATTTAATGGAGAAAACGTATTAAGGGGAAGATCTCTTCTTAGTGATAAATTAAATCAAGAAATTGTTAATCCTAATCTTTCAATAACTGATAATCCATTACTTAAAAAAGCAATGGGCAGTTCGAAATCCGATGAAGAAGGAACCGCATCTAAAAAAACTAATTTAATTGAAAATGGTGTGTTAAAATCATTTTTATATGATATTTATAATGCAAATAAAGCCGGATGTGAAACAACATCAAATGGATATAGGGGTCTGTTTTATTCAACACCTGAAATTTCACCTTCAAATTTAGTTTTTGACTTTAAAGAGGATGTTGAGCTTGATGAAATAGAAAAAGGCGTTATAACCACAAGTGTTTTAGGAGCACATACTGCAAATCCAATATCTGGAGATTTTTCAGTGGAAATGAACAACGCATTTAAAATCGAAAATGGTGAAATATGTGATGGTATTACAAAAGCCATGCTTTCAGGCAACATTTTTGATATTATGAAAAAATGCGAAGCTTTAAAATCTGAAGTAAAACAATACGGTTCATTTATAATACCTAAATTACTTGTTCATGACTTAAAAGTAATCGGCATTGATTAAGCTAAATAAGAAATAATTAAATATTTTTTAATTTTTTCTTATACCTTTCTAATGATGAATCAGAATAATCATTTAACAAATGTTTTGAAGTTAATCTATGGGAATCATCAAAAAATTTAATTTTATCATCAATCGCATCATCAATATCTTTATCTAATTTTCCCAGAACATTATCATATGAAATTTCAGTTCTTAAAATATTAACATTAGTTTTTCTAGAAAGTCTTTTGAATTCTTTATCCATATCAACTTCATTTTCATCCATAAAATCACCTACAGTTCTATAATTGGTAATTGAATTTCAGTTACAAAATCATTTTCATCATCACAGTTGTAATAACTTTTAATAAAAACTTCTTTTGGAGAACCAATAATATCAAAATTATTTTTCTTTGAAAATTCAACTAATTGAGCATAACTATCTAAAATATCATCTGTTGGTCCATTATGAATTCCACTTAAAACTTTATGTTCAATCATGTCAACTACACGAATGATATCTTTTTCATCAGCATCATCTTTTATAACAATACCAACATCATAAACTGCTTCAGCTTTTCCAACTTCGTGTCTTGGAGAATAATAAACAATAAATGGTTCAGATAACATTTCAACATTTTCTGCATCTGCCCAACCAATTAACTTTGAAACTAATAAATCTAAATCTTCAATAGGTCCTTTGTAGTTAATAACAGCTAATTTTTGATCTGGAATAACTTTAACTTCACAATCCATCTTATCACCTTATGATTAAATAATATTTCTATCTAATTAAATAAATAAACTTCTACTTCTTCACCTTCATCAAGAAGTTCAACTGATTTTTCCACTTTTACATAACCGTCTGCACTTGAAAGTGAAAAAATTGCACCGGAATCTTTAAATATTGGCTGGATTTTATCCCCATCCACTTTAACAAGTTGATATTGCATACGTCCCACGGGGGAATGGATTCTTTGAGTCATAACTCCTTTGATAATTTTATTTTCAAAATCCTTTTTAATTCCTGAAAGTTTAGATAATGGCTGTGATACAAATGCATTAAATATCATTAATGCAGATACCGGATTTCCTGGAAGGCCAATCACTATTTTATTATCAATTACACCAACAATTGTTGGTTTTCCAGGCTGAACTGAAATTCCATGAATATGAACTTCACCTAATTCATCTAAAACATGTTTTATAACATCTCCAAGACCTGCTGAAGTTCCACCAGAGCAAAGTAAAATGTCTACTTCCTTTAATGATTCTTGAATTTTTTCTTTTACTTCATCATAGTTGTCACGAACAACACCCAAAAATCTTGCATCGGCACCACAGGAAATAGCATTGTTTTTAATCATGTTTCCATTTACGTCATAGATTTTACCAAATTCCAGTTCGTTACCTTGAAGAGTTATTTCATTACCTGATGATATAACACCAAGAGATGGTTTTTTGAAAACTTCGATTGTTTTAAAACCTTGTGAAAGTAAAACCCCAATTTTACCTGGAGTTAAAATATCCCCTTTTTTAAGAATCAAATTACCTTCCCCAATATCAGAACCTTTAAGAGCCACATCCTGAGTAGGAGTAGCAGTAGTAAGTAAATTAACTGAATTACCAAATTTTTCTGAATATTCTACCATTACAACAGCATTAGAACCTTCAGGCATGGCCGCACCAGTACTTATTTCAATACATTTACCATTTTCAACTTTTTTATCAGTTATTGAACCTGCTTCTAGAAAATCAATGACTTCCAAAGTGTTTGGTGATTCTTCACTTGCACCAAAACTATCTTCAGCATTAATTGCAAATCCATCTTTTAATGCTTTATCAAATGGGGGAAAATCCATTCTACTGTAAACATCATTAAATAAAACTCTATCATATGCATCTGCACAATCTATTTCTTCACTTAACGGCTTACAATGTTTATCAAATAACTCCTGAATAATATCCATTGCTTCGTCACAATCTTTAATTTTTAAAAATTCGGTACCCATAATTGTCGACCTTTTATAATAAGTATCTGTAAATTTGTTAGTTGGTAATTTGATTTTGTGATTTTTTCGCAGAAATTTTTCAATTTTTTCTTTTTTGCGAAAATT
>CACZPT010000143.1 GCA_902783085.1 uncultured Methanobrevibacter sp. | reverse complement strand
AGAAAAAGGAGTATTTAATCAAATATGTAACAGAAAAAATGGCTGGATGAAAAACATAAAATCCCAACTAACAAAATGACAAAGCCCCATATTCAATAAACTTAAATGTTTTTAATACATATATAATATATTGATAAATGAAATAAATTATAAATTATACTTAAAAGAATATGAAAAATGGGGTGGATAGTATAGATATCAATAGAAAAAAATCATTAATTCGTTCAAAAGAACTTGATAACATTGCTATTGATGATATGGAGCACAAATCAAAAGTTAGGATAGGATTTAGTGAATTTTCCAATAAATTATATACTAATACTAAAAATAAAATATTAAAAGAGTTAAATGCAAGTGAAGAAGATTGGAATTATCCTAAATGGCAATTAAAGAATCGTATTAATGATGTAGATGAAATTTTAAAATATAGTAATCTTACAAAAGAAGAATATGAGGATATAAAAAATGTTAGTGAAAAATATAGATTTGCAATAACTCCATACTATTTTTCATTAATTGATTTTGATAATCCCCATTGTCCAATAAAATTACAATCCATTCCAAATATTGAGGAATTTAAGGAATTTGGACAGTTAGATCCTATGAATGAAGAACAATCTAATCCTTCAGGAAAAATAACTAGAAGATATCCCAATAAATTAATTATTAATGTTACTAATGCTTGTCCAATGTATTGTAGACACTGTCAGCGCCGTAGATTAATAGGTAATGTTGACAAGAATACTTCAAAAAAAGATATTGATGAATCAATAGATTTTATAAAAAACAATCCGACAATAAGAGAAGTATTAATTACTGGAGGAGATGCATTATTACTATCTAATAATAAATTAGAGAATATTTTTAATAAATTATCACAAATTAACCATGTTGAAATAATAAGGATTGGTACCAGAACATTAGCAACACTTCCATTTAGAATTGATGATGAACTAGCTGTTTTACTTAGAAAATATAAAGTGCAGGTTTCAACACAATTTAATCATGCTTGTGAGATTACTCCAGAAGCTGTTAAAGCAATTGATATATTAGTCGACCATGGAATACTTGTAAGAAATCAGATGGTATTATTACATAATGTTAATGATAATAAATATTGTATTCAAAAAACTAATGAAGAATTACAGAAGTATCGTGTAATTCCGTATTATTTATTCCATCCGAAAGATATTAAAAGTACTAAACATTTCCAAGTTGATATTTCTAAAGGTTTAGAAATTATGAAACACCTAGAAGGTAGAACCAGTGGTATGTGTAAACCAACATATGTATATAATACTCCGCTTGGCCTTGGTAAAGTACCTTTAGTGCCAATAGAAAATATTGAATATGATGAAGATGGATATAAATTCACAACTTGGGAAAATAAAACAATTAAAAAACATTAAATGTGAATAATGCTATAGATAAACCTATTTTTAAACTTTAGGATTAAGTGATAGAATATCTTTCTTTAATTATGTGGTAATCCTAAATTTTAAACAAAAAAAGTAAGCAAAATTATTTTATAAAAGCATTATTAAACAATTAACAAGGTGATAAAAATGCCTGAAACAGATTATTTAAAAATACCTCAAAATAGAGTAGGTGCATTGATTGGAACTAATGGTGATGTTAAAAAATCCATTGAAGAAATCACTGAAACAGTTTTAGATATTGACAGTGAAGATGGAACTGTTTATATATCACCAAGTGAAAATATGGAAGATCCATTAGGTGTTTGGAATGCAAATCATATTGTAAAAGCTGTTGCTCGTGGTTTTAATCCTGAAGTGGCGCTAAAATTAGTTCATGACGATATTTATTTAGAAATTATTAAATTGCCATTATATGTTGGCAAATCCAAAAAAGCACTTGCCAGATATAAAGGTAGAATTATTGGAAAAAATGGAAAAACACGTGAACTTATTACTGAACTGGCTGATGTTGATATTGCCGTTTATGGTAAGACCGTTTCATTAATTGGTGAAATGGATAATATTTTAGTAGCTAAAGAAGCTATTGAAATGATTTTAAATGGTTCAAGACATAAATCTGTTTATTCATTTTTAGAAAACAAAAAAGAAACCCTTAAACTTCGTGAATTTAAAGATCTCGTCGGTATTCATGATGATGAAATTGAGTTCAGAGATGGGATAGAATTTGATGAAAATATTCAGTAACATTTTATAATGTTACTAAACTTTTTTTATATTTTAGTGAAAAATTACACAATTATTAATCTAATGATTTGTTTGTGGAATAATTCTATCAATAATAGCAAACTATTATATACTTCAATAAACATATATGGGTAGTGTAGTTAAAAAACTATATTTTTTACATATTTTTATTATTATTTTATTGCATAATTTAAACAAGACAGATATAGTGCTGTAAAAATATTACTTATCAAATGCTCTTGGACTTGATTTATATAATAATAAAATTAAAAATTCAAATATAAAATATTTTATAAAGGAGGAAAAAGTTTTGGGTCAAAGTGAAGTAGGACTTGATTGGCAAAAAGATTTTCAACGATTAACACCATCCGAGTTCTTTAGAAAAAACAAACAAATGCTAGGATTTACAGGTAAAATTCGTTCTTTAACTATTGTTTTTCACGAGTTAATCACAAATAGTTTCGATGCGGCTGAAGAATCTGGAATCTTGCCAGATATAGATATCGAATTAAAAAGAATCGATAAAGAACATTATATCTTAAGACATAAAGATAATGGGCCTGGAATCCCTGAAGATTATGTGATGCAAGTATACTGTAGTATGTTTGCAGGTTCCAAATTTAGAAACATCCAATCAAGAGGACAACAAGGTTTAGGTTGTAGTGGTTGTGTATTGCTCTCACAAATGACTACAGGTAAACCAGCCCGTGTAATTTCATGCTATAAAGATGGTGATGAAATTAAAGGAGTGAAAATGAAGTTCCAAATGGATGTTAAAAACAATAGAGGAATTTTAATGGAACGTGAGGACTATCCTGCTGAATCAACAGGAGTATGTATTGAATTACAATTCAAAGAAGTTTCCTATTCAATGGCAGAACAAGGTGCCTTTGAATACATCAGAAGAACAATGATTGGAAATCCTCATGCTAAAATTACCTTTAGAGATCCAACCGGACACAAATACATCTTCAAAAGAGCAGCAAATATTGTGCCTGTACTTCCAAAAGAAGTATTACCTCACCCAAAAGGTGTAAGCGCTGATGATTTAATGACCATGGCAAAAAATACTAGTAAAAGAAGATACAAAAGTATGTTAACTTCATCAATGTCTAGAATGTCTAATAAACGTGCCGATGAAATTGCTGAAATGACTGGTATTGACATGAATAAACGTCCTAAAGATATGACATTTTCTGAAGCAGAAGCAATTGTCAATTGCTTTAAGAAAATGAAATTCATGGCTCCTCCAACTGATGGTCTTATACCAATCGGATCAGATCAGATTGAAAAGGGTATGAAACAAATCCTCAATCCAGAATTTGTATCAACAATCACAAGAAAGCCTGTAACATATGCCGGTGGTGTAAGCTTTATTATTGAAGCTGGTATTGCTTATGGTGGAGATGCTGGTAGAGTTGTTAACGAACAAAGAAAATCTGAAATTATGAGATTTGCAAATAGAGTACCTTTAACATTTGATGCCGGAAGCTGTGCAATTACTGAAGCTTTAAAAAGT
>CACZPT010000142.1 GCA_902783085.1 uncultured Methanobrevibacter sp. | reverse complement strand
AGATAATGAAATCTTTAAATGAGGCTTGTGAAGAAGTTGATGTGGCCGTTATTACTGGTGATACGAAAGTTATGCCTCAAGATAAGCTTGAAGGTATTGTTATGGTCACAACAGGTATTGGAATAGCTAAAAAAGGTGAAGTTATCCGTGATTCTACTTTAGAAGTTGGGGATAAGATTATTATTACTGGAAGCCTAGGAGATCATGGTATGAGTTTAATGTCTTTTAGGGAAGGTTTTGGATTCGATACTGATTTAAAATCTGATGTAGCTCCAATGTGGAATGTTATTAAAAAAGCATTGGATATTGGTGGAGTTACAGCTATGAAAGACCCAACTCGTGGTGGTTTTGCAAATGCAATTAATGAAATGGCTTCTAAATCAGGTAATGGTATTGTTTTAGAACAAGATGCAATACCAATTAAAGATGAAGTTCACGCAGTTTCAGAAATGTTGGGTATTGATCCTTTTGAAGTTGCTAATGAAGGTAAAGTTGTTATGGGTGTTAAACCAGATAATGCTGAAGAGGTTCTTAAAGCTATTAAAAGTGAAAAATATGGTGAAGATGCAGCTATTATTGGTGAAGTCATCGAAGGAGATTATGTTATTATTAACACGCCTATTGGTGGTGAACGTATCCTTGAAGCACCAATTGCTGATCCAGTTCCAAGAGTTTGTTAGGTGATATTATGGCCAGTATGTTTAGAAGGAGAGTTATTGCGTATATTGCTGATTTTTTTGTAGTTTCAGCATTTATGTGGATTCTTTCTTATTTATTATTTATTTTCATGAATCCATATAGTGTTTATACAGTTTATAATTATTTCCCATTTGTTGTTCCAGTATTAATATTTGTTTATTTCGTTTATTTAGAAAAAAAGAAAGGAGCTACTGTTGGTAAAGCTTTAATGTATTTGCAAGTCGTATCCTATAATGGTTATCAAATTACTTGGGCTCAATCTATTGTTCGTAATTTAACTAAACTTTATTGGTTCCCTATAATTTTTGATTTAGCTATTGGAATAGTTCTTAAACGTAATGATAGGATATTTTCTGCATTCATTAAAACAGTAGTTATTGATGAACTAAATTATTGATTTATATGATTAAAAGAGTTCAAGTATTGTGGTATTTAAACAAAGAGGATTTAGAAAATTATTGTCTTGACTTTAAACCGTACAAATCTCATAAACTTGATGGGTATGAAATTTGTGATGTTGATGAGGATTTAATTTTTGATTTATGTGATAGAGATCCTGACAGATTAGAACCTATTGGTTATTTCAAAAATCAAAAAGAAATTGAAAATTATCTTAAAGATTACATTACCAATAATGAGTATGATTTAGAAATAGGATCTCCTGAACTCAATTCAAAAATTTCTAATGCTATTGAAACTATTAGTTTCGATGGGGAGGATTATTATATTTCTGTTGGTGATGGTGATGTTGGAAGTGATGAAAATATTATCGTCAGTTGGTTTAATCAGCTTAAAAAAGAATATAATAGCTCATCAAAAGATAATGTTTGGGTTTTAATGGTTACAGGTTATGATCCCTATGAATTGTCATTAACAGGAAAAACTTTAGCACACATTTTGGCGGACATTTTAAATATCAATGAAGCTTCTCTGGATAAAATTGTTCCAAATAAGGGCCATATTAGTGTTGAAGAGTGGAACGGAATTTTAGATAAAATGTATAAGAAAAATAAATTATATTTAGGTTTAAATCGAGTGATTTAATCAAATTGATAACATTTGCTTGATTTTTTAGAATAGCAATTATTACAACCTTTACACCTTGAAACACCTTTTCCATCCCTTTTCCAATCACATAAAAAGTCAGCTTGTGCAACAAAAGGTTTTGCAAGTGACATAAACTCAACATTTGAAGTATTTAGAATATTATTCATAGTTTCCATATCCCTTAATGTTCCACCAAGTATTATGGGAATGTTAACTTCATTAATTAATTTATCTGCATAATCGAGAAATGCGTGCTTTTTTGAATCGTTTAATTTAAATGATATTGTTCTTGCTGTAATTTGTATGCTGTCAGCATCATTTTCAGCTAGTATTTTACACATTTTAAAACTCTCTTCAGGTGTGATTCCACCTTTTCTCCCATCTTCGGTATTTATTCTAATACTTACATGAAAACCAATTGTTTTTTTAATCACTTTAATTATTTCACATATGATTCTTAGTCTGTTTTCAGTACTTCCACCATACTTGTCTTTTCTTTGATTAAAATAAGGATTTACAAATCGTGATAAGTAGAAATTGTGTGCCATGTTAATTTGTATACCATCAAAACCCGCAAATGATAACTTTTTAGCAGCCATTATAACTTCTGCTTGCAGGCGTCTTATACCTTCTTTTGTAAGGTCATTTGCTTCTGCTTTTTGATTATCTCCATCATCATAAAAGAAAAAGGCTAATTGACCCAAAATAGGAACATCAAATTCATGTGCAATGCCAGTGATTTGTTTATAATCTTTTATGAATCCCCTATAATTCATATTAGTTGAATAGGGATAAAATCTGTCTTTTGGATCTAGTGCAAACATTTCAGAGACTATTAATCCGACACCGCTTTTTGAGATATTTTCATATCTATCAAAAATAGCGGGACTTAAAAATCCACCGGATTCTGTTTCTCTTTCCCATCCGCCTGTTCTAATTACTCTGCTTTTTAGTTTAAACTTGCCAAATTCTACTTTATCAAATATGTCTTTCATTTTATCACTTTTCACAATAGCTTTGAAATCTGCATGATTTGCATTTATTTGGATTTTTAGTTTTTATAAATGGTTTTTGACCTTCAAAGAGTGCATGCATGCGATTAATTGTAAATATTATTTCTTTTTCTATTTTTGGGCTAAATTCTTCTAAATAAAAAATGTTGTCGGTTTTTCTTTGTCTTAGTCCACATTTAATTACTCTTTTATCATTGGTCATACTTTTAAATGCAAGACAATATGCCCTAACTTGATTTATTGTTGATGGGTATGGTGTTTTTCCAGCTTTATCATCAATTATCACAATTTCAGTTGGTGTTATCCATATTTCATCAATATAGCCTCGAATTCCATATTCTGGTGAAATTACAAAGCATTCTCGTGACAGTATTGCTTTTGTTTTTGACATTTCAATAATTTCATTAAACTCGCTGGTACTGGCAGTTTTTCTAAAGTCATCTTCAAGTTGTTGGTGAATGTTAGTTCCATTGGTCATCGCACTTGTAGGTGCAGTTTTAATACCTTTTATATGTTGGAGATATAGCTGATATTCACAATATCCTTGTTGGTTGAGCCAGCTAATGGGGAAATTGTTTTTTCCTTCAATTATTTGCATACCTTTAATATTTGGATGAATTTCGTGGGGCGTATTTTTATTTAAATCAGTGATAATTTTGTGTTCCATTATCTCACATTATTTCGGTGTGGGTCTTTTCAGTACAAGACCTGTTAATTTGGTTATTTCATTCATAGGGTAATTATTTTTATACATTATGCGTGCAACATGTTCTAAGCCTTGTTTTCTTCCATCATCAAGTCCTTTTTCATAACCAGACTGTTTTCCAATTTCTATTCCTTCTTTTCTTCCTTTTTCAAGGCCTTGCTTAATTCCAATTTCAATACCTTCTTCCCGACCTTGTTTTAGCCCAATATCAATACCACGTTCACTTATTGTTTCACTATTTTCTCTATTGTATAGTATATCATCAACATCTTGAGTTACTTGCTCAGACATCTCTTCAGCAAGTCTTTGACGAACTATATTTTCAACATCTTTTTGCATAACTTTTTGAATTTCATCGCTTTGTATTCTTTTTTGAACTTCACTATTTATATAATCGTCATATAACCCATTAGCGATTCTTGAATCAATTTCATCTGAAATTTTAGCTTCAAGCTTTTCTTTTATCATTTCTTTCGTGTTTATGTCTTCAACTATATTTTCAAGTGATGACTTATCCATAAAAACATCCCCTAAAATTAATATAATATTATGTATTTTTAAATATTTAAAATTATAAATATTAATTTAGATGAATTTTGATGAATTAAAAATTAATAACGATATTAAAAAAGCCATTAAAGACATGGGTTTTACAAAAACAACACCCATACAAACTAAATCAATTCCAGAATCATTAAAAGGTAAAGATATTATTGGACAAGCCCAAACAGGTTCCGGTAAAACTTTAGCTTTTGGAATTCCACTACTTGAAAAGATTTTTACTCCAGATAAATCTCCACAAGCTATTATTTTATGCCCTACAAGGGAATTATGTATGCAAGTTGCCTTGGAGATTAAAAAATTATCTAAATATATGAAAAAAGTTCATATACTGGCTGTTTATGGTGGTCAACCCATTGGACGTCAAATCAGAGTCTTAAATAAAGGAGTCCACATTGTTGTTGGAACACCTGGTCGAGTAATAGATCATGTTGAAAGAGGAACCTTAGATTTAATAGGTATTGAAACTGTTGTTTTGGATGAAGCTGATGAAATGTTAGATATGGGTTTTAGAGAAGATATTGAGTTAATATTAAGACACACTCCAAAACAAAGACAAACCTTACTTTTTTCTGCAACAATACCTAATGAGATTAAAAAAATTACTAAATTGTATCAGAACAATCCGGAATTTATTAAAATTTCTGATTCTAAAAAAACTATTCCAAAAATAAAGCAATTTTATTTTAAAAGTGATGATAGGGATAAAATTGAAGATTTAATGAAAATAATTGAATATCATGACTTTAATTTATGGTTAGTATTCTGTAATACTCGTCGTCGTGTTGACTTTGTTATGCGTAATTTAAAAAGGTCAGGTATTTCAGTTGATAGTATTCATGGGGATATGACTCAAAAAGTTAGGGATAAGGTTATGAATAAATTTAGAAATGGAAACATTAAAGTTTTAGTAGCTAGTGATATTGCGGCTCGTGGAATTGATGTTAGTGAAGTTGAAGTTGTTTTAAACTATGATATTCCACAAAATCCTGAAGATTATATTCACAGAATCGGAAGAACTGCTCGTGCTGGTCAAAATGGTTTTGCATTTAATCTTGTTGCATCTTATGAGTCTCGAGATCTCATTCGCATTAGAAAAGCATATAATTTAAATATAAAACAGAAAAAAGTCCCTACTTTCGGTGAAATTGAAAAAATTAAAAACAAAAAAGTGATGGATGAAGTTAAAAAAATAATAAAAGAAAAAGATTTAAATGATTATATTAAAATCATTAATTCATCAGATATGAATTCAGTTGATATAGCAGCCGCATTGCTAAAAATAATAAGGGAAAATTAATTATTTTCGACCATCAATAATATTATATTTTATTTTTTCTGCTTCAAGCTCACGTACAAATGATTTTGTCATATCACCAACACATAAAACTAAGACATTTAAACCTTTACGTGCGGCATTTGCAGTTGCTTGTGGAGCAGCATATTCAATATTAATTTTAAAATCAAGCATATTTGCTACAACTCTAGAAATTGTACCCGCAACAGCTACTTTATCAATTTTCTTACCACTATTGGTTCCTTTAGTATAGACATCTTTAATCAGGTCTAAATCACAGCTATCTGTTCCACCTTCTTTAATTGTGGGTATGTTAATAACAATAGATTCCCCAATAGTCATATCAATCAAACCTGTGAGATTTGTTAATGCAACATCAAAACCAGCTTTAGCATCCTTTAAAACAATACCTGTAGCATTTTCTTCTGCTTTGTGGGCATATAAAACCCCATCATCCATAAAAAGACCAACAGTATCATCTTTTTTTAAGTCTTCTTTTGCAATAGCTGGCCAAATTGTTTTATAATGATTCATAGTTTCTAAAACAGAATCAGAATATTTTCTTAAACTAATGGCATCTCTTTTAACTTTATCAATACCTTTTTGGGTTATTTTATATGGTGATCTTCCATCTTTAGAAGTAATATAGCCTAAATCAGTCAATGTTTTAATATTTTCAGAAACAGCCTGTATTGTAATTCCTAAAGTTTGTGCCAAATCTTTTTGTTTGAGATGAGGGTCTTGTTTTGAAATTTCACTCAATATTTGAAAATGTGTTAAAGCCCCTCTTTTTTTGAAAGCTTTCATATGAATTCATTCCTAATTAGATTTAATTATTATACAATTTATCTATATTCATATAATTACTTTTTGTTTTGTTCAATATGTTATATTGTTCTAAATTATTTATTTGATTCACAAATATTGGTTTAAAAAAGATATTTTGTACTAATTCGATTAAATTGACCTTAAAAAAATGAAATAGTTTATATTTATCTTAATATAAATTATATAAGTGCTTATATAAGTTAAAATAAATTTCTAGAAATTAGGAGTAAATTATGAAAAATAAGGATTATCGAATTGATAAGCCTATGGACTACCTTAACAGGAGATTGTTTTTAAATAATGGTTCTTTAATGCATGAATTTTTCAATTTTCCTGGAAAATATGAAGGTCCATGTCCAAATATGAATTTAGATGGTGGGGGTTCTATATCAGAAGTTGATATTGCTTATATGGTTATAAGTGATGATAAATTTATTATCAATGTAGAAGATGAAACAAGTCATGTAAATGAAAGTACTCTATTAAAAATTGATAAAGCCTATAATTTGCCAGTATTATCTATTATAATAACTTCATTACCAAAAGATAAATGTTTAAAAGAACTCAAAATATCAGCATCAGATATTTTAAGACCTTTATTGATATCTTACTTGGACTTTGACGGTGAAAAAATTTTAAGTAGTTTAAAAGATAAAATAAATAATAACCTACTACTCACCAGAAAAGATTTTGTAATGTTAATAATACTTATAAGAACCTTTGACCATAACCATTCAGATATTCTTGAAGAAATTTGTTGTTTGATTAAAAAGGCAAATATGGATGATTTTGAATTTAAAATGGAAATGGTGTATTGTAGTCGCTATATAATACATAAATTTGCAGAAAGTGTTGATGATATAAAAAGATTAGAAAAGGTGGTAGGATTGCAAGAAGCTGTAACCTGTGGAAGTATAATTGAGGATATAAAAAATGAAGGTAGGCAAGAAGGTATTATAGAAGGTAGGCAAGAAGGTATGGTGGAAGGTAGTTTGAGTGTTTTAAATAAATTGGCTAATGATTCAAGATATTGTGTTGATGAATT
>CACZPT010000141.1 GCA_902783085.1 uncultured Methanobrevibacter sp. | reverse complement strand
TCTAAGCCAACATCACTAACAATATGATTTGAAACAACTTCATTTTGGCCATCTAAGCCAACATCACTAACAATATGATTTGAAACACTAATATTGTCCTCGGCACTAACAAAAGAAATTGATAAGAACAATAAAAGGATAATCAAAATCAAAAACCTTTTATCAATCATGCTAAACCTCATATCAAATATTAGTATTTTTTGTTTTCATAATTAAAAAGTTTTTATACATTGAAACTAAAACATTAATTATTAGTATAAAAAAGGAGGATTTGTTATTAATAAAAAATTGTTAATCTCATTGTTGGTTATTGCTTTGATATTATCAATATCTTTAATCCTAGTAGCAGAAGCTCAAAATCAAGGTGATACTAATAATAATGATGATTTATCTATAAATCTTCCATATTTATTTTTGCAAAATGTTACAAATCAAATATGCACGACAAGACTTTCTATTAACTCTACAAACGGCCATTGTCAAATGCTCTATTTAGATGAAAATTCACAAGTAGTAAAAATTATTGATTTAACAAAAATTAAATATCAACAAAACGGATATGGATACTGGCTTTGGGCATCAGATATGTATGATGTTGACCTAGACCAACTTTCTGATCAGGGAGTCCGGTATATTTTCCTTCAATCAACAGCATTCAATCAATATGGACAAAGAGATGTTATAGAATGGGTAAAAAAAGCTAATGACCATGGCATTGAAGTTCACATTTGGATGCAAGTATTTTATCAAGGTGATTGGTCTTCACCTGTAAGTAAAAATGGAACTATTAATAATGCTTTATTTAATCAAAAAATAGAAGAAGCAAGATATTACGCTAGACTAGATGGAATATCTGGAATTCAACTTGATTACTTAAGATTTGAAGGAACTGCAAACCAATACAATAACAGTACTGAATCAATTAATACATTTGTTAAAAAATGTTGTGAAGAAATAAGAAAAATAAATCCTGGTCTAACAATTTCGGCAACGGTAATGCCTGAAACAACTAATAACCCATACTACTATGGTCAAGATGTTGCCACTATTGGTAATTATGTAGATGTAATATGTCCAATGATATATAAAGGAAATTACGAACAAAATACAAGTTGGATTAAGAATATTACAGAATGGTATGTTAATAACT
The DNA here is from genome assembly GCA_902783085.1 of uncultured Methanobrevibacter sp. Classification (GTDB taxonomy): domain Archaea; phylum Methanobacteriota; class Methanobacteria; order Methanobacteriales; family Methanobacteriaceae; genus Methanocatella. Next base: position 1,181 of record CACZPT010000141.1, on the reverse strand, counting down.
CCAATGCAAGTGTATGGTGTGGACTTCAATCATACCGCTCGGATTTTAACATAAGTGAGCTTCCATTAGATGAAATATCAGGAGATGCAAGCCAATGTTATGATGGAAGAGCTGAAAATGTTATAATCTTCAGATGGGGTATGAATGATGAATTAGATAAAAAAGGATTAAGACTTTTATAGACTAATTAAAACAAAACCTTATATAAACATGAAAAATAAACAAAGAGTTGTATGAATTTAGATATAATAGTACCATGTTATAATGAAGAAGAAAATATAGAAATATTTTTAAATGAAATAAATAATGCTCTTAATGACTTTGATTATAATATTATTTTCATTGATGATGGTTCACAGGATAATACATTAAAAAACATTAAAAAATTAGTTTCACATAATATTAAATACATTTCATTTTCAAGAAACTTCGGAAAAGAAGCAGCTATTTATGCAGGATTAAAACACACAAAAGCTGAATATGTTATTATAATGGATGTAGACCTACAAGACCCGCCAACTATTATACCTGAAATGTTTAAATACATTGATTCATATGATATTGTAGCAACCAGACGTGTCACAAGAAAAGGAGAACCTAAAATAAGGTCATTTTTTGCAAGGATGTTTTATAAGCTAACAAATAAGATTTCAGATATCGAACTTGTTGATGGAGCTAGAGATTTTAGATTAATGAAAAGAAATGTGACCGATGCCATTTTAGAACTAGAAGAATACAATCGTTTTTCAAAAGGAATATTTCAATGGGTTGGTTTTAAAACAAAATGGATTGAATATGAAAATATAAAAAGATCAAAAGGTGAAACAAGCTGGTCTTTTTGGAAATTGTTCAGATATTCTATTGAAGGAATAATTTCATTCAGTATTGCTCCACTTTATATTTCAACAATAGCTGGAATACTATTTTCAATAATAGCTTTTATTTCAATTTTATTTATTGTAATTAAAACCCTACTTTTCGGAGATCCAGTAAGTGGTTGGCCATCAACGATAAGTGTTATTTTATTTATAGGTGGAATTCAACTATTATCTATTGGAATTCTTGGTCAATACATAGCTAAAACCTATCTAGAATCAAAAAAAAGACCTATTTATATTACTAAAGAAGATAATTTTGAATAGTATTAAATTGTTGTTGAAATCTATGATATTTATTATATA
>CACZPT010000140.1 GCA_902783085.1 uncultured Methanobrevibacter sp. | reverse complement strand
TTAAACTTGAACAAAATTTAATAAAAAATGATAAAAACAGTATAAAAATGAACAGTATTCAAAATCTAATAATTTCTGCCAACACTCGGATAAAGGATAGTTTTTTTTTTGTAATATTTAAATACAATTTTTTTATAAATGTTAACATGAATTTTTAAAACATTTTTATTGTTTTTGGTGTGATTTATGCTTTCTTTTAAAAAATTTTGATTTTACAATAATCTAAACAAAAAAATGTGCTTGTATCTTTTTTACTTCCATGTATTTTGAGATTTTATTTTCGAAATCTTAAAATTATTCCATGCTGTATCAACTCATTAATAGTTTAATTTGAGCATGAGAGTTTTATCATATTATTTTTTAATGCATCAGTTAAATAGAAAATATTTTAAATTTCAACAACAAAGCTTCATATAATGAATGCTGAAGTTAATGATGAAAAAATTTTTACTAAATCATTCTTTCTAGTTTTTGGAGCTCTGCTTTTTTCATCTCTTGTAATGTATGCATTAATGTCAACAGTAACTGAATTCGCCACATCTTTAGGCTCATCAGCTACTATTGCAGGTCTGGTTTCTGGAATATACATTTTTGGTGGATTATGTTCAAGAATATACTCTGGAAATGCATTAGAAAATGTGGGTTGGAAAAAAATAGCTTTAATATTTATGAGCATTCATTTTTTATCATGTCTTTTATATTTTATTGTTAATGATGTTACACTTCTTATAATTGTTAGATTTATCCATGGAATTGGTTTTGGGGCAACGGCTAATGCAATAGTTACAATTGCATCTGATGTACTTCCTAAAAAGCGTTTTGGTGAAGCATTCGGTTATTTTATGCTTGGAACTACAATTGGTGTTGGACTTGGGCCTTTTATAAGTGGGATTTTATATGATGCTGTTGGGTCTTCAGGTTGCTTTTTAGCGGCAAGTATATTTTCGGCATTAGCATTAATTTTTATTTATTTTGTTGATGTTAGTGAACATGATCCCGGAAATAATCCTAATAAAAAAGATGATGATAAAAATCAGTATAAATGTCTTGAAAAAGTATTTGAATATAAAGCTATTCCAGTTTCACTTTTTACAGCACTTACTAGCTTGGGATATGTTTCAATTTTGTCATTTTATAGGCTTTATGCTGTAGAGGTTAATTTAACAACTGCATTTTCATGGTTTTTCATAATTTATTCTGTTGTTTTAGTTTTATCAAGACCAATTGCAGGTAAAATACAGGATAATCATGGGGATATGTTAATTTGTGTTACAGGGATTGTTGCACAGGCTGTGGGTTTATTTTTAATTGCAGTTGTACCTTCAACATTAACTGTAATTATTTGTGCAATATGTGCTGCATTAGGTTTTGGAACACTTAATTCGGTTTGTACAACAATTGTTACAAGAAACACATCACAAAATCGCCGTTCTTATGCGGTTTCAACATTTTTTATTTTTTGTGATGCAACAATGGGTTTTGGTCCGGCATTACTTGGGAGTTTTGTAACTGCAGGTAGCGGATATGCGTCAGTTTATTTTATTTCATCATTTATAACAATATTGGCTTTACCGATTTGTTTATATGCTCTTAAAAAATGATTTTTAATTAATATTCATATTTTTAATAATGTAAAATTAAACCCTTAAATTTATTAATTAAAAAAAATTAATATTGCTTTAGATGAATATTAGAAAATTTCGAATAATTTTATTAATAATATTGATAATTGTTTCAGTTTATTGTTTTGTTACAATCAGTCAGATGGCACATCATAGTGAAAGCACATCGGATAACACTACATTAACTCATGAAATTATTGTAAACAATACAACAGAGAGTTTGGGGTCTGTTGAAGTAATAAGGAATGTAGGGAATCCTAATTCTAAAAAAATAGCTTATGTAATTGGCGTTCATCCTCTAGAAAATGATACGCATAAAACATTACTTAAAGTTTTGTTGTCGTCATCTAATTTAAACTACTGTTATGATATTTACATTATCAATGTTAGTGAAAATTTTAGTAGCTATGGACAATTATTGCCTGATGATGAACCTGGAAGAGATTCCGGTCAGAATTTAGCTTTAAAGTATGTGTATCCTTTAATTAGTAAAGGAAGTTATGAATTAGTTGTTGATGTACATGCACATGGTGGAGCATATCCTTATGATACATTTGTATTCAGTCCAATTGATGGTGCATTAGCAGAAAGTTATGGGAGAAATATTTCTCAGAGTACAGAAAATATTTCTTATTACAATCCTAATCATACAACAAGCGGACCTTATTTAACAGTTCCTTTAAATCAACATGGAATTCCTGCTATTTATTATGAAGAAAATAGTTTTTTATCTCAAAATATAAAGGATAATCATATGTTGGAACTTATTCATGCAGTTGATAATATTAAATTTTAGCAAACTTTTTTCATATTAAATTTTTTCATTGCTTTTTGAATAATTAATAAATGTAAGGTGTTTTTGGTTCATGTCCATATAATAAATGAAAATTAGGGTTGAAAGCACCCTTTTTCACTTTATAGTCCAAAGAATCATTTATCGAAAAAATCACCGAAAGACCAATCCCAGTCAAAATAATCACAGATTTCTATTGCAAACATCTTAATGACACTACCCATATCCTCGATAATTCCTTCTTTATCTAGAAGTTCCACTAAATCCTTTCCGGCTTCCCCGACACAGCTTGATGCTGCTCCATTCATGCCTGCAGAGGTTTTGTAACATACTAATTTTGGTCAGGTACCATTATCAATGACTGCTAAAAACATTTCAGTACCATTGTCAGTGAAAGTCTGTGACTTTTTAAGAATTTCTGGTTCATCTGAAAAATCTGCACGACCAACAATCTCATTGCCACTATCATCTTCGGTAGTTGGTTTTTCTGTAATATTTGTTGCTATACCAACTGGAGTTGGATCTGGAGTTGGTTCTATTCCAACTGGTCTGCAAATACCACTAGAATAATTGTTATTATTATTTTCAGATGTTGATTCTATTCCAAAGGGTCTGTAAATTTCAATAGGTGTATCTTTATTTTGCTCACTACAGGATTCGGTGAAAACTGGGTCTTGTGAATCTTCACTTTCAGAAATGGAAGCTCCTGCATTTGTATTATCATAAATTTGTATAGAGTCATTATTTGCAATTTGGTCAACATCGCTGGATGCGAATGTTGTGCCTGCAAAAACCGAAACAGTCATTAAACAAAGTAATAGTAATATTATTTTTCTCATGTTATTCACTTTTTATTTTTTCTGACATGAAATCCCTGTTGTATAATAGTATAAATAGGTCCATATATAATGGTTTTCGCATGCAAATGCTCACTTTCGGCAGTCGGATAAAACAAGAGGATTACTCCCCTTGCCTCCCCTAAGAACCGTACGAGTGGCTTTCACCACATACGGCTCAAGCAAACTTTCATCCTTAGTTTAAACAGTTTTTAGCACGTTTTTCGAAGTATTCTTTCTTAGATGCATCATAAGGACTATAATTATGTTTAATCATATTCCATCTTTTAATAGAAATATAACTCATCTTAACTATATGGTTATTATCATTAGGGTCAGTTAGCATCCATTTACTCTTATGTTTTCCGTCATCATAATATGGAAAATATCTCTCATAAATCCATTTACTACTTTTATTGGAATGTAACCTTTTTAG
>CACZPT010000139.1 GCA_902783085.1 uncultured Methanobrevibacter sp. | reverse complement strand
CTGGGCTTATGCTAAAACTAATCGTAAACTTAGATACAGACCTAAACCTAGACATTGGAGAAGAAACAGCCTTAAATTATAAGGGGGGTTTATCATGGAAAGAGTTTACACAATTCCACTTAGAAATGTAAAAAATGTCAAAAGGACTATAAGGGCTCCTAGAGCAATTAGGGAAGTTAGAAACTTCTTAATCAAACACATGAAAGCTGAAGAAGTAAAACTTGATGAATCTATCAATCATGTAATTTGGGCAAGGGGTATTCAGAAAATACCTTCTAAAATTACTGTTAAAGCAGTTAAAGATGATGATGGTATTGTAGAAGCTACTTTAGCAGAATAGCTATGATGCCTTTTTCAAATACTTAGCAGTGAGGTAAACAATATGTTAAAAAGGATTGATATTGTAGGAAACCCAAATATTGGGGTTTTTATCCAAGCAACAGATGATTTTGTTATTGTCCCCTATAATTTAATCGATGAGAAAGTTAAATTGGTTGAGGAAATATTAGAAGTCCCTGCTGTTAAATCTTCCATTTCTGGAAGTAGTCTTATAGGATCTTTATCTGTAGCTAATTCAAATGGTATTGTTGTTTCCCCACATGTTTTATATAGAGAAGTTAAACAGTTTGAAGATTTGGGTCTGGAAGTTGCTGCTATTGTAGGTAATTATACTGCTGTAGGAAATATTGTTGCAGCTAATGATTCTGGTGCAATTGCAAGCCCATTTTTATCAGAGGATGCTATTAACGTATTGGAAAATACTTTGGATGTTGATGTTGAATCTACTTCTATGGTTGGAAGTGATATTATAGGTTCATTAATATCAGTTACAAATAAAGGTTTTCTAATCAGCGGTAAAGCTGTTGAAAATGAAGTTGACTTTTCTCGTAAAGTATTTGGTGTTGAAGGAGATGTTGGTACTGTTGGAAAAGGTATTTCTTTAGTTGGAGCTTGTTCTATTGCAAATTCAAATGGAGCAATTGTTGCTAAAAGCAGTACTGGTCCTGAAATGGCTAGAGTTGAAGAAGCATTAGGCTTTTTAGATGATTTATAAAATATCTTGAGGGATTAATATGATAACTAAAATTTACAGAGTTAAAGGTACTTTTGTAATGGGTGATGACTATCATAAATTTGTAAAAGAATATAAGGCTACTAGTGAAGCTGATATTAAAGAAAAAATTTATGAACGTTTCGGAAGCAAACATGGTATTAACAGAAATCAAATTAATATTTCTGAAATTACTGAAATCGCTCCTGAAGATGTAGTTGACCCAATTGTAAAAGAGATTTTATAAGCACTTGAGGTGTTATTTATGGAAGATCAGCAAAAATTAAATGAACTCATTAATGAAATTAATGCATACAATCAGCAATCCGAATTAATTCGCCAACAAATTGAGTTAATCCAATCTTCAATTGCTGAAGTTGATACATTATCCAACACTATAGATGACTTAGATGGTCAAGATTCAGTCGAAGCTTTTGTACCTGTAGGTGCTGGTTCTTTCATTAAAGGGGAACTTAAAGAAACCGATGAAATTATTATAAGTATTGGTGCAGGTTTTGCTATCAAAAAAGATGCAGAAGGTGCTAAAGAAATTATTGCTGGGCAGAAAAAAGATTTGGAAGACAGTTTGGATAAAATGTTGGCTAATTTACAACAAGTAACTGACATTATTGGAAATCTTCAAGCTCAAGCTCAACAAATTTCTGCTGCTGCTCAAGGTGGCGTAACCGGGTTGAATTAATACTTATAACCCTTTTTATTTTTTTTAACTTTTAATCAAATATAATCTGTAATTTTAATGGGAAACTCATATAATATTTTTGCAGAAAAATTTTTATAAAACTCAAGTTCTGTATTTAAGACATAAAACTGCTTGACACATAGATTTCATGAAAAATCGAGTATAATATAATTTTAAGTAATATTCATGATTAATAATTTTTCCTATATCTAATTTTCATAGTTAATTATTATGGAGATATTTAAATAGGATAAATATTAAAAATTTATTTGATTTAAATTCTTTTAAATATTATGGGGGGGGTAATATTAAAATGGAATATGTGTTTGATGAACTTTTAAAGGCTTATGAATCTGATGATGTAAAGTTATTTGATGAACTTAATGAAAAGTATCATTTAGGTTTAGAATCTATTAATCAAATTGAATTATTAGAAAATAGACTTATAATTGATTTAAGTGAATATTATGAAGATTATAATGCCCAATATATGAAAAATTACACTACTTCACGCCGTATTGTGGATATGGAACCATTAAATAAACATGTTTTGAAAGAAGTTGAAATTAACATAGTTTCTTATTCATATATGATTTTCCATGTTCTAAGTGAAATTCAGGATAATCCAAATCTTGATGAAGTTTTAAAACATGTTGATTTGCCTTTTAATAAGGATTTTGCAAAGGATATTCTATTATCTAAGGGATTTTTAAAGCCATTTTCTAAAAATACTGATGAAGTCGAAATCACCGATTATGGATTATTCAGATTAAGTGGTGTTGAATGGGTTGGATTTTATGAAATGTGTTTAGATTATTTTGATTTTGATGATTTTGAAAGATATATGCTGAATAATGATGTTGAAAATGTTGTAAAAAATGCTTTAAACTACCTGGATGAAAATCAAAAAATGGCATATGAACAAAAAGATTTTTATAGGCTGCATGATGTATTTTCTTCAAAAGCTTTGATTCATGTTAATAATCAAAACTTTAAAGAGGCTTTAAATGAAGAATTAAAATTATTCATCTTAAAATTAAATCCAATATATTTGGATGAAAATGATTTAAAAACATATATGGCTATTGAATATCCAAACATTAATAATATTTTAGAGTTACAGGACTTAGCAGAAATCAATAATCTTAAAGATGCTTTTTATAGTTCATGGGATGAAATGAAACTCGAAGAAATGCTAATGACAAAAAATGATGCATTCCAGTATTTAACAAAGGCCTGCAATGGAGAAACGCTTGATGAATTATCAATTGAAATTAATAAAAAATATATGTGATTTTTATGGATGATAAAACAAAAGAAAAACAAGAAAAATTAATTGAAATGGTATCCAAATTCTGTCAGGATAATTTAGATGAAGAATATGGGGAATTAGCTGTTAAGCTTGTTGAAAAAATGGGAAGAAAACATGAAGTGCCTTTTAAACGGGGCAGATTAGATATTTGGGCCAGCGCAGTAATATATGTTTTAGCACAGATAAATTTCTTATTCGATAAAAGTTTCGAACCTTACTTAAGTGCTGATGATATTTGCGATTATTTCAACACTAAAAAATCCACTGTTTCCCAAAAAGCATATAAAATCCAAGACATGTTTAATTCATCTCAATTTTACAATGAATTCTCAACCAAAGATATTAATAGAAACATTCCCAAATTCACAATAGATAACGGATTTATAGTTCCGATGTCAGATATGGATATTTTCTTTGATGAAGTCTATGAATTATTTGTAAATGGTAATATTGATGAGGCATTAGATAAACTGGAAACAATTAAAGAAGATAACCCCGAATATTCAAGAGCCCTATTTTACAAATCCATTATTTTATCTGCAAAAGGTGATGCAGATGCAAAAGATTTTTTCAATCAAGCAATACTTTCTGAAGCAAGTAACACATGGGGAATTGATTCAAAAGATTTAATCGACAATTCTGATTTCAACGATTTCATTGAAGAAATAGTTGATTCAACAAATCCTGATGAATTATTTGCTGAAGGAATGGAGAATTATTCTCTAGGCGATTTTGATGATGCATTATCCTTTTTTGATTTATCCCTTGAAATAAATCCTAATCAAAGTGAAGTATTATACTACAAAGCTTTAACATTAGCTAATTTAGGTGAATTTAAAGATGCAGTTAAAACAATTGATAAAGCAATCAAAATAGATTCAAAGGATGATAGATTTTGGAATGATAAAGGTAATTTTTTAGCTAGTTTAAAAAAGATAAATAAAGCCCATAAATGTTTTGATAAAGCCATTAAATTAAATCCTACAGATTCTATAATCTGGACAAATAAAGGATTTTTGTATTTGCAATATGAAAAATATGAAAAAGCATTGGAATGTTATACTAAAGCATGTGAATTAGAACCATTAGAAATACATAACCTCATAGGAATGATTAATACTTATATCGCAATGGGAGATTTGGATAATGCTAAAAAATACTTGGATGAATGTGCAAAAATTGATGAATATGATTTAGAATATTTAAATGCAATGGCTCAATATAAATTAAATTGCGAACAACTTGAAGAAGCAATAAATTATTGGGATAAAAGCTTAAAAATAGATGATGAACAGGCAGAAGTTTGGATTTTTAAAGCATTAACATTTGGAATGTTAAAAAATGAAGAAGAATTAGATAAATGTTTAAATAAAGCGGCTGAAATTGATCCTATGATTATTTTAGCAATGGATGATATTATTGATAATGAATTCTAAAAATAACCCTGCAGATATTTTTAAAAACATATGTGTGGAGGATATTTTTAGAGAATTTTTTCTTTAATGAATATTGTTGCATACTCAAACTGATATGTAATTAAACCACAGTTATCGGGTTAATAATAATTATTTAAAGTATTGATGAATATGTTTCATATTATTTCTTTTAAATTTTCAATTTTGGTCTTTTTTGTTCTATTTGTCATTCATTTAGTTGGTGTAAAAAATTTTCATGGATTAAAATATTTTTATGGTTTGGACACAAAAAAGAGTTATTAGAAGATTTAAATCAATATATCATTAATTAGATGAATTCGACAAAAACACATTTTTTAGTCGTGTTTATTCTCTTGTATTCTATTTCATTAATTTCAGCATATTTTTTAAGTCATTTGTATTCATTTCTGTAATAAATGTCTCATCATTTCCAACAGTTAATTTGGCTAATTCTTCTTTATTTTGAATCATTTCATTGATTTTTTCTTCAAAAGTGCCTTTGGTGATGAAGCGATAAACCATTACATTTTCTTTTTGTCCAATTCTATATGCTCTATCTGTTGCTTGATTTTCGACTGCAGGATTCCACCATAAATCATAATGGATTACATTTTGAGCAGCGGTTAAGTTTAGTCCGGTTCCACCTGCCTTAAGGGAGATAATAAAAATTTTATTTTGGGGATTATTTTGGAATTTATTTATCATTTCATCTCTTTTTTCACGTGTCAATGATCCGTGTAAGAATAAAATTTCTTCATTAAATTTTTCTTTAACTAATTTTTTGATAATTTCACCCATTGTTACATATTGTGTAAAAATCAATACTTTTTCATTTGTTTGAAGGATATTTTCTAATGTATGTATTAATACTTCCATTTTTCCGGATTCATTAATTGTTTGCATGTTACTTTTTGTAAATTGTGATGGGTGATTGCAGATTTGTTTTAGTGAGTTTATTAACTTTAATACTAATCCTTTTCGTTTCATACCTTCATTTTTTTCAACTTCTCTTATTGAGGAGTCAAGTGTTTCTTTATAAAGTGCAATTTGTTCTTTGGTTAAATTACAGTAGATATCATTAACGATTTTGTCTGGTAAATCTTTAATAATATTTTTATCAGTTTTAAGACGCCTTAAAATAAAGGGTCTTGTGATTTGTTTGAAATTATTTAAAGTGTTTTGGTTTTTTTCTTTTTCGATAGGGATAATATAATTTTGTCTAAATTTCTTTAAGCTTGTTAAATATCCTTTGTTTGTAAAATCAAATATGCTCCAATATTCAGTTAATCTGTTTTCAACTGGTGTTCCAGACATTGCAATCTTATGTTTTGTTTTAATTGATTTAACTGCTTTTGTTTGTTTTGTATCGGGGTTTTTAATGTTTTGTGCTTCATCAACAATGACTAAAAACCATTTTTGTTTTTTAAATTTTTCAATGTCGCTTCTGAGTATTCCATATGATGTTAAATAAATGTCATATTTCTTTTTAGTAAATCTTCTGGCGGATCCATGGAAAATATATGATGTTAAATCGGGTGTGAATTTTTTAATTTCTTCTTGCCAATTTGTAAGTAATGTTGTTGGTGCAATTACTAAAACATGTTCTTTTTCAAGATATCCTTCTTGTTTAAAGTATTGTATTGTTGTTAGAACTTGTAGGGTTTTTCCAAGTCCCATATCATCAGCTAATATGCTTCCAAAACCAGTTTTAATATTTTGTACAAGCCATGAGTATCCTCTTTTTTGGTAGTCTCTTAAATTTGCTGTAACATTTTTTGGAACTTTAACATCTTTAAATTGGATGATATTTTCGATTAACTTGTCAAATTCCCATTCAACTTCAACATTACTTTCTAGAATTTCACCACTAAGTAATGCTTTTGTTAGTTCATTTTTATTTAATTTTTCTGGTAGTTTATCAATTTGTTTTATGAGTGATTTTACATCTCTTTCATCAAGCATTACAAATTCGTTGGCTATTTTAACAAGTCCTTTTGATTTTTCAGTTAATTTTTTAAATTCTTCAGGGGTGCATATTGTATTTCCAATAGCTACTTTCCAGTTGAAACTGGTCAGATCGTTAAATGTAAGGTATGATTTTTCATTTTGTGATGATTTAATATCTAATTTAAGTTTTGGTCTGAAAATTTTCTGCAGGCTTTTCGGCAAAATAATTTTAAGCCCAATTATTTCAAATAATGGTAATGTATTTAAAAAGAAATTAGTGAACTCATCTAAATTTAACTCAAGATTTTCATTTAAATCAATACCTTTATTAAATTTAGGATAAATTTCATTAATAATGTATATGTCTTTAAGTAAATTTGTTTTTAAAATAGAATCAGCAGTGGTTTCAATAACTTCATAGATACTTTTCATCTCATCATTTACACAGATATCAACATTAAAACCATTCATGGTCTCTTCAATAAGTAAGTATAAATTATAATACCTTGAATTAATTTGAAATTTACTTAACCATTGATTAATAGCTTCAGGGGTTGTTAATAATTTTTTAAACTTTTGAGATTCGACGAAAAATAATTTAAAAACATCTTCTGTGAAATTCTTCTTAATGGCCTGTGAAGTACCTGATTTGAGATATTCCTCGAAAAACCCTTTAATAAATAAACTAACACTTGTAATAATTTGATCTTTTTTTGATATTCTTTTGTTTTTAAAAGTTATTAGATTATCCGGGCATTGATTAGTTAATATATTGATTATATTCGAAATTTCCTTATTAAAAATAGCTGGAATCCATCTAATATGATATGTTTTACCTGATTTGAATAATTCTGGAACAAGTGCATTTTTTTTAATTAACTCGAGGCTGAATTGGTAAATCAAATTTAAAAATTTGACATCCTCATTGAATTTGTCAATGTTACTTTCACTCAATTCAGTGAAAAATCCAAAAAGCAAGCATTCTTTTTTGTCTTTTGTAAATGGTGAAGTATTATTGGTTGTGATTTTAGAAATCTCATAATTATTGTTGATGTTTAAATTAAACTTTTCCCATTGATTAGCCATCCCCCAACGTTTAATGAATACATCTTCTAACCAATTAACATAGTCATCTTCATTTCCTCTAAAAGTCCCATGATTATAATCAAGTTTAACATAATACTCATAACTGTTATAACCTTGTCGGGTATAATTTTCACAATATTTTTTACTAAATCTGGCCATTGATTTGTAAATATTATCTAAAATTGATTTAAAATTTTTAGTGTAGAAAACAGGATTGTCTTCTAAAAGTTTAAAAATTTGATTGTATAGATTGGGGATTTTTGAAAAATCAAGTTCTTCATTTTGAGGATTGTCGCAGTTTATGAATAACTTATCAATATCTTTAATTGTAGTTTCCTCAATTTCTAAATTCAAAGATTCGAGTAAATCAAGACTTCTAAGTTTAAAAATCAAAAATGGGTCTTTATCAATTTCTATAGCTACCATATATACTAAACCTGCAATATGTTTGCAGATTGTAGCATAATCAGGACAGTTACAACTGGTGTTTAAATCTCTATGGGATGTTGGAAAAACATTAACTCCTTTTTGTTTTAGTAAGTCATAGATTTCTTTTGGAAGTTTATGGTTTAAAAGAGCGGACATTATTGTTGGATTTTCATAGATTGTTTTTATAATAATGTTTTTTTCACTTTGAGTGAACTCTTTAAACTCAACACTAACATTATAATAACTCCTGTAATTTCCTTTAACTTTAGCTAATGCGAGATTATTGTTTATTAAAATATCATAAACTCTACCGGTATTTGCATAGGTTTTTCCACGACCTATTCTGTTAGTATAATCAACTCCTTTGAGAGCATCTAACCATTTTTCTCCCCACCAGGTTTTTGTAATTGCTTTTGAAGCCATTTTTTTGTTACCTTCATAAATGTTTATGATTAATTATATTTTTTTATGTGAAAAATGATTATGGATTATTGGGGTGATTTTACAATCTGTGGAAAATTAAAATTGATTATAATATAATTATATTATTCAGTTATTTTGAATATAATTTCTTATCAAATCTAAATTATTTCCGCTGCAGATTTCTATGAATTTATCATGACATTCCTGTTTGTTATTTTTAAGATTATCTAATTCAAACTCGGCATAGGCTTTTTCAAACGCTTCATCTAAATCAGTTTTAATTTTACTTAAACCATGTAGAATATACATCAAACTATCAAATTCAATGTTTAATCCAGTATTATCTTCTAAATCATCAGAATTCATATCATATATTAATGTTTGTATTGCAAATTTGAAATACTCGTCAGGATCGTTTGTTTTTTCAAGTTTGTATTTTAATAATTGTTTATATATTCCCCAGTTTTTATTTTCAATTCCCTTTTTATATTCTTCATTTATAAATTCTTCACAGGATTCAGCTAATGAATAATCATGTTCATCAACAAATTTTTTAAATTCGCAAAATAGGAATGTTCTCAAATATGTGATGTAATACTCAAATATTTTACAGTTTTCATATAATTTTTCACCCTTCGGGGTTACAATATATTTAACAGCTTGATTTTTATTATTACTATATTCTTTGATTTGTTTAACCAATCCATTTTTAGTAAATTTAGGTTTTAAACCATAGTGTATAGCTTCATTTTTGAGTTCTTTTTTACTATATTCATTTTCAATTAAATTAATATATTCTTCATAATCAATTCCTTTTAAATATTCATGTTCAACACCATATTTAGCCACACTGCCATTTTTAAGTTTATTTGATGCATCAACATTTTCAATTGGAAAATACATTGCTTCACTTGACATCATTATAAATTCACATACTCCACTTAAACATTGCAAATCAAATATTTCATCGGCATCCCATTTATTTTCATAGATTTTATCGATTACATCAGGATAAAAGTTTTCATCATCATTGAAGTTCAGTTTATCTTTACTAATTTCATTAATAGAAAATCCGCAAATCGGACAAATATCATAAATAGGGATGATTTCATTTTCACAAAATGGGCAGTTGTTGGGCAGTAAATCCAGGTTAACATCATGATTTATTTTATCAGGATTTTCAAGAAGATAAGCAAGTCTAACTTTTGTATATCTTTGCTGTAACTCATTATTTTCAATTGATTCGGAAAGGCATTTAACCAGTTCTTCTTTTTTGTCATAATTTAGGTTTTCAATTAAATTGTCGGGTGAATTTAGCTCAATCAGCCTTTCATAGACTTCAATATTAAATTCATCTAATTTTTCAAGTGAATAATATATTTTTTTCAAAGTATTATTCAGAGAGCTCATTGTGACTTTTTTAAGTTTTTTTCTTAATTTATACTTTTTTAAATCATTTTTTCTAGGGTTAAAAACCATCAGTATACTTTCTTGTTTAGTCACATTATTATTTTCACTAGCAGTCACAACACATTTTAGATTATCATCATAAAAATTAGCAGAGAAAAATGCTTCTTCATTAGGTTTTCTGTATAATCTTTTAATGTTTGGATTTTTATATAATTCCTCACTGGAAGTTATGTATGGAAAATAGCTATAAATAAGATTTTTTTCAATACGAATTGCAAGATCATTTTTAAGTAAAACTTTAATCATATTTTGATTAGGATTTCTAATATAAAAGATGGTATTTGGCATAATGAATAAATTAAGAAGAATTTCAACAGTTAAATTTTTTCCGCGATGATTTTTGAGAATATATAATTCGTTTATGGTGGTATTATATTCATCCATTTGTTGAAGTGTGTAAAAACCCACAACTTTATTTTCATCAATTATTTCACAAAATGCATCAAATTCATCATATTGGATGGAATAATCATCACTTTGAATAGATTTAAAAATCTCAGGATAGTTATTTTCGAGTATTTGACTGACTTTTTCAAATTCATAATCTGTTTTAAGAAGAGCTTTCATATTAACATTTTTGAATATTATAATATATAGAATTATTTTTTCATCGTTTAAGTGGATACACTTCATTTATCTTAACTTTTAATTTTTTTACAAAATTGATTAATATGTGGTGTTATGTATTTAATATCCAATGTCGTCAGGTTAAGATTTTTTCATGATTTTTTCTCCTATTTTTGATTAAATGCATATGGATTTTTCATATTTTTAGAATCCGGGTTTGTAATTTGCCGTAAATTTTGGTTTATATAATTTTTTCTTTCTTTTATAGATTTCATGTTCTTTGACTTTGTTTGGCGAGTGCATACATTTTTTTATGAAGTCTTTGGTGAAATTACGGACTTTTTCTTTTGTTGGATTGAGTATTATTTCAAAGAAGTCTTCT
>CACZPT010000138.1 GCA_902783085.1 uncultured Methanobrevibacter sp. | reverse complement strand
TTTTTCTTATAATTAAAATTTACGGTGATTTAATGGTAGGAATTGTAGGATATGGGGCATATGTGCCTTCATATAGAATAAAAGTAGAAGAAATAGCTAAAGTATGGGGTGATGACCCTGTTGCTTTATCAAATGGTTTAGTTGTTAATGAAAAATCAGTTCCTTCTGCTGATGAAGATACTGCAACTATTGCAGTTACTGCTGCTAGATATGCACTAGCAAGAGCTCAAATTAATCCAAATAAAATAGGTTCAATATATGTTGGTTCCGAATCACATCCTTATGCTGTAAAACCAACAGCAACTATTGTTGCTGAAGCTGTAGGTGCTACACCTGATTTAACAGCTGCTGATTTAGAATTCGCATGTAAGGCAGGAACTGCCGGAATTCAAATGTCCATGGGTTTAGTTGAAAGTGATATGGTTGAATATGGTTTAGCTATTGGTGCTGATACTTCTCAAGGTGCACCTGGAGATGCACTTGAATATACTGCTTCTGCTGGAGGTGCAGCTTATATTATTGGTAAAAAAGATACTTTAGCAGATATTGAAGAAACATACAGTTTTACAACCGATACTCCAGATTTTTACAGAAGAGAAGGTGAAGATTACCCATCTCATGGAGGTCGTTTCACTGGTGAACCTGCATACTTTAAACATGTTTTAAGTGCTGCAAAAGGTTTATTTGAAATTACCGATTCAAAACCTGAAGATTATGATTATGCATGTTTCCACCAGCCTAATGGTAAATTTTACTTAAGAGCAGGTAAAAAATTAGGTTTTACTCCAGAACAAATTAAACAAGGCTTATTAACTCCAAACATTGGTAATACTTACTCTGGTGCTGTACCACTTGCATTATCCAATATTTTAGATATTGCTGAACCTGGAGATAAAATATTTGTCATATCCTATGGTTCTGGTGCTGGTAGTGATGCATTCGCATTAACTGTAACTGAAGAAATTACTCAAAAAAGAGATTTAGCTCCAAAAACTCAAGACATTATCAATAACAAATCTTATGTTGATTATGCAGTTTATGCTAAATTTAAAGGTAAAATTAAAATGTAATGGGGGTTGAATTATGAGAGATGTTGCAATTATAGGTGTTTCACAAACAAAATTCGGTGAATTATGGGATTCATCTTTTAGAGATTTAATTGCTGAAGCCGGTGTAAAAGCATTGGTAGATGCTGAAATTGATGGTGATGATATAGAAGCAATGTTTGTTGGAAATATGTCTTCAGGTCTATTTGTTGAACAAGAACATATTGCTGCTCTAATTTCTGATCATGTAGGTTTAAATCCTGTACCAACCACTAGAGTCGAAGCGGCATGTGCATCCGGAGGACTTGCATTAAGACAAGGAATCATGGCAGTTGCATCAGGTTTTCATGATGTTGTAATTTCAGCAGGAGTTGAAAAAATGACTGATGTTGTAGATGCTACTCCAGCTATTGCTACAGCTTCAGATCAGGAATGGGAAGCACAACAAGGAGCTACTTTCCCATCATTATATGCAATGATTGCTAAAAGACACATGTATGAATATGGAACTACACGTGAGCAATTAGCACAATTTTCAGTTGTAAATCACAAAAATGCTAAAAACAATCCAAATGCACAATTCCCATTTGAAATCAGTGTAGATAAAGTAATTAACTCAACTATGGTAGCAGATCCATTAACACTTCTTGATTGTTCACCAGTATCTGATGGTGCTGCAGCAATTGTTATGGTGCCTGCTGAAAAGGCTAAAGAATATACAGACACACCAATATATGTAAAAGCATCAACACAAGCTTCTGGAACTTTAACATTACATGACAGAAAAGACATTACTACTATTGAATCAACCAAAGTAGCTTCTAGAAAAGCTTATAAAATGGCCGGTGTAGATATTAAAGATATTGATGTTACTGAAGTCCATGATTGTTTTTCAATAAACGGTCTTTTAGCAGTAGAAGACTTAGGATTTGCTGAAAAAGGTAAAGGTGGAATAGCTATTGAAGAAGGCCAAACTGAAATCGATGGAGATTTCCCAATAAACTCTTCAGGAGGTCTTAAAGCACGTGGACACCCTCTTGGAGCAACAGGTATTGCTCAAGCCGCTGAAATCGTATGGCAATTAAGAGGAGAAGCTGGTAAACGTCAAGTTGATGGTGCTGAAATCGGTATGACTCATAATATTGGTGGTACCGGAGGTACTGCAGCTGTACATATTTTCGCAAGAGATTTATAATCTCTTTTAATTTTCTTTTTTTTTATGATAATAAATACGGGTTCAAGAACAGACATTCCTGCTTTTTTCACAAGATGGTTTTTAAATCGTATAGATGAAGGATTTGTTTGTAGTAGAAATCCATATAATAGCGATATTTACAAATATCCACTAGATTCTAAAATTATTGATTGTTTGTGTTTTTGCACTAAAAATCCAAAACCGCTCTTAAAGAATTTAGATTTGATTGAAAATTATAATCAGTTTTGGTTTGTAACAATAAACCCATATGGACAAGATATTGAAATTAATGTTCCAAGTTTTAAAAAAGTTATTAAAAGTTTTAAACAATTATCCGAAACTTTAGGAAGCAACAAAGTTTCTTGGAGATATGATCCGATTTTTATAAGTGAAAAATACTCTTTAGACTTTCATATTAATAAATTTGAAGAGTTTGCTAATCAATTATCAGATTATACAAATGATTGTACTATTAGTTTCATTGATTTGTATCAAAAAGTTTTAAGGAATTTTCCTGATGCAAAAGAGGTTACTTGTGATGAACAATTAATCATTGGTGAAGAATTCTCAAAAATAGCAAAAAATTATGATATTCAAATGAAAACTTGTGTTGAAGGCACCCTTTTAAATCAATTTGGTTTTGATTCATCCGGATGTATGACTAAACAAGTTATAGAAAAGGCCATTGGTAAAAATCTAAAAATCCCTAAAGGAAAATACACGATTCGTGAGTGTGAATGTATATTTGGAAGGGATATTGGTGCATATAATACATGTATGCATGGATGTAGGTACTGTTATGCCAACAGTAACATGAAGCTGGTTAAAAAGAACCAAAAGTTGCATAATCCTAATTCGCCATTGTTGATTGGGGAAGTTAAAGATGATGATGTTGTAAATGAGGTCAATGAACCCAGCTTTATTGATTTACAACAAAATTTAGTTTGATTTTTTTTTTGAATGGATACTTTCTATTCTTTACTTAAAAATTTAAATAATAATTTTTTTAGTGTTTTTATTTCATCATCATTTA
>CACZPT010000137.1 GCA_902783085.1 uncultured Methanobrevibacter sp. | reverse complement strand
ATTTCCGATTTAGAAATTTAAAATTTAACTTGGTTAAATGCAGTATTTTTTAAAAAAAGAACTGTAAAACTTATAAAATTAATAAAAGAATTAAATTAGACAAGTATGGAGTTATGTGTTTTCCTCTAAAAGATTTTTATTAATGTTTTGATTTAAAATGCTTGGATTGGAGAATAAATCATTTTGATTTCCCCCCCCCCAATTAGAGTATTATTAGATTTTTTTTGAAAATCTGCATATGCAGTTAATATGAATATCAATAATACTTGGAAATATTTTAATTTAAACATTTTTGAAAATCCTTAAAGTTCAGTTTAATATATAGACATATTTAACATAAATTATATTTATATTTTATCAAGTAATCTTGAAATAAAAATTCGAAAAATAATCCAACACCATAAAACTAAAATAATTACCCAAAAATAAAAAAGAACCACAACATTATAAAATTGATTTAAAGCTATTAAATTAATGTATAAATATACTGAATAATTTATAAACTATTAAATATAATATAACTAATTATAATCAATTTAAAAAGAGGTTAAAGAAAAATGAAACGAAATTCTGGAAAGCAAGAAATAGAAGTAATTAAAAATGCCTTTGGTGAAAATCGAAAAATAATAGGATTTGCACCTAAAGAAATGACCAACATAAGTGAAGATGCATACACCTCAGGAGATATATTCATAACTGAAGAAGGTGAATTAATAACTCTAGAGTATCAGATGAAAGATTTTGATGAAGAAGAGCTTGTAAAGTATGTTGAATTAGCTGAAGAGCTTTATGAAATCAATGCTGTTCATATCTCAATCTACATCCTATGTCCAACTTCAATAAAAATATTAACAGACGAATGCACAATAAAATCAAATGCGAATTTCAGTATAAAACTTGCCTGTTTTAATGGAAATCCTCATCAGGAAATTTTAAACCATATAAAACAAAAAGTAGAGAGAAACATTAAATTAAGTGATGAAGATATAAATATGCTCAGTCTGATTCCCATGATTAGCCCACAGGAATACCGGCATGAATTGAGAGTTGAATGTTTTAGATTACTAAATAAATCAAGAAGATAATAATTATATTTCCCATTTTAAAATTGTTTTTCCAAATTTGGAGATATAATCTTTATCAAAAGCCAGTTTTAAATCATCAATTGATTTAACTTCGCAGATATTGGTTATTAATTTAGATAAATAGCTGAACAGTTGAGGATTATCTTGAAGAATATCAACAACACCTTCAAAGTCCTCTCTTTCAGACCTACTGTTGCCCTGAACTGTTATACCTTTTTCTAAAATCATGCGTGTATTAATCGGTATTGGGTATTCGCTTACACCAAATAAGTTAATTGTTCCTTGTGGATTTATTAAATCAATGATTTGCTCAATAGCTGATTGAGAAGCCTGTGAACCTACACATTCAAATCCATGATCAATATCCAAACTATCTGGAATGTCATGTATCATATATATTTCATCTGCAAATGAAAATAAGTTTAAATTTTCACTATGTTTTCCAAAAACTATTATTTTTGAATCAGGATATAATACTTTAAGAAAAAGAGAAGTTATATAACCTAAGTTTCCATCACCCCAGACTCCTAGGCGGTCTTTTGAAACGCAATTAATGTTTGAAAATTTCATAATGCCCTGATAAGCAACTGTCATCAATTCTATAAATGATGAAACTTTTAAATTAAAATCTTCGGGAATTTTAACTAACCTATCATGATTTAGACTAACTAAATCACTTGTAAACCCATCAAATCCACTTCCTCGAAATTTAGAATGTTTTGAATAATTGGCTCTGCAAATATCTTCACCGAAAGGAGTGTTTGGTATCATCACAACTTTATCTCCTGCTTTGAAGATATTCTTACTGTCAGATACTACTTCACCGACTGCTTCGTGAATTAATGCCATTGGAAGTTTTCGGGCAAGTATTTCAGATGGCCTTGAACCTTGATAGTATCTTTGATCTGCCTGACAGATTGATAAATAAATCGGTCTTACAAGGACATCATCTAGATTAACTTCTTCAATAGCTTCTTCAAAAAATTTCGGAGATTTTAATCTATAAATAATATTAATCATTTTCTATTCCTTTTAGTATTGTATTTGCCAGTTTTAAATCGTATGGATATGTAATTTTAATATTTGTTATTTCCCCATCGACTAATACTACATCTTCGCCATTTAAAACAAATATTTTACATGCATCAGTAAGTATATTGATTTCATCTTCATTTAAACTTGAAATAAGTTTTGCGAGTTTATTTATTTTAAAGCTCTGTGGCGTTTGGCCTTGATAAAAATTATCCCTTAAAGGAATATTTTTTATTAATTCACCATCAACACTTTCAACAATAGTATCACTGGCTGGAACAACAGTATCGCATGCGCCGAATTTAGCTGCAAAAGCAATATTATCCTCAATAATTCGATGGGTTACAAACGGACGTACAGAATCATGAGTAACAATAATAGAATCATCATCAATATCAAAATTATCATCAATATAGGAAATAGCATTCATTATAGTGTTGTTTCTGGTTTGGCCTCCTTTTAAAACGACAATATTATTATTATCTTTAATGAACTCTGAAATTAAGTTTATAGTATGATTAATAAATGATTGTGGAACTAAAACTAAAATTTTATCAAATCTAGAGTTAATAACAAATTTTTCGATTGTATGGATAATAACTGGCTTATCACCTAGGGTTAAAAATTGTTTAGGTGTGTCAGTTCCACCCATTCTTGAACCAATGCCTCCCGCCAATATTGCTGCAAAAATCATATTAAAATTACTCCTTTTTAAAAACTATAAAGTAATGTGATTTACCTTCAGGAATATCTTCCCCAATTTCTTCATTTAAATAAGTCATTTTTAAACCATGTTTATTGAATAGGTCACGTAATTCATCCGGAGAACTTCTCACTTGAGTTGGAGGTCCTTTAGGAACATCCCATTTTTTATAATCCATAATGGCAACTTTACCATCGTTTTTAATTAAACGTTTAAATTCCAAGATTGCTCCATCTAACTTTCTTGAAGCTTTAAATCCATGAAATACATTAACCATTAATATAACATCAAATATAGAATCATCAAGTTGTGATATGCCTTCGGTAATATCTGCTTCAATGTTTATTAAGTTTTTAACATTGTTTTCAAGCCTGTATTTTTCCATATCTTCAATAGATGCATCATAAACATCAACTGCATAGACTATACCTGAATCGATATAATCGTCTAAAAGTTTAATTGCAATATGTCCATCACCACATCCTGCATCCATAATGATTTCTGAACCTTTAAGGTTTAGTTCTTTGATAATTTCATCAGAATCCAGGAAAAACTCACTTGAAAAACCATGTGCTCTGTGACCATTTGCAGGCATCATCATAACTATCACCTGATTATTAGGTTTTTAAAAGATAGTATATAAAAATAGCTTTAATGAAATATTTTGAAAATAAGTTAAAAAAAAAGAAATTATTAAGAGGATTTATTTTTTCCAGGTTTGTTTTACTCGTCTTCCTCTTTTACTACCCGGTTTAGTGTAACTTCTTTTTTGTCTTGTTCTTCTGTTAGTGCCTTTAACTTTTGCCATATTCTACCCTCCTTAAATTTTTAATTATTATATCAGAATTATTTATAACATAAAGATATTTGTTTTTAAAGTATTTATATGTTTCTTAAGTGGTGTATTCTGCATTGATTTTAACATAATCGTATGTTAAATCACAACCCCATGCAGTAGCTTCACCGTCACCTAAAGCCATGTCAATATTAACTATAATATTTTTAGACTGCATTATTTTTTCAGCAGTTTTAAGATACGGAGTATCTTCAAATGCTAAAATTTCCCCATTTTTAACCAAATCAACATCTTCGGTCTCATCAGCTATAGCTATCGTCACTATATCCGGATTTAAATCACATCCAGAATAACCAATAGCTGAAACAATACGGCCCCAATTTGGATCACCACCAAATACTGCGGATTTAAAAAGTGGAGAAGTGATAATTGATTTAGCAGCTAATTTAGCGTCATCTGATGTTTTAGCACCTCTAACATTAGCTTCTATAAATTTAGATGCGCCTTCACCATCACGAGCCATCTTTTTGGCTAAATTAATACATAATTGATTAAGGGCTTGTTGAAAATTAGAATCAATTTCATTATTTTTTACAACATTAATGCCGGATGCTCCATTCGCCATCATTAAACAAGAATCATTAGTACTTTCATCACCATCAACAACAATCATATTAAAACTTAAACCTGCAGCAGTTTTTATAGCTTCATTAATATGCTTTTTAGGAATTACTGCATCAGTTACAATAAAAGCCAACATTGTTGCCATATTAGGAGCAATCATGCCGCTGCCTTTAGTAATCCCTGCAATT
The DNA here is from genome assembly GCA_902783085.1 of uncultured Methanobrevibacter sp. Classification (GTDB taxonomy): domain Archaea; phylum Methanobacteriota; class Methanobacteria; order Methanobacteriales; family Methanobacteriaceae; genus Methanocatella. Next base: position 5,679 of record CACZPT010000137.1, on the reverse strand, counting down.
CTTACAATTTCCCCGGTATTTAAAGTGACTTCTAAAGCTTCTTCTTTTGGGAAAGTATCTGTTGTCATTATTGCACTTGCTGCATCAAGTGAATTTTTTGAAGTATTTCCTAATTTAGAAATAGATTCATGAAAAACATCAGATATTATATCCATAGGCATTTCACGGCCAATAACACCTGTAGAACAAACTGCAATTTCAGACGCTGGAATATCTAATTCTTTTGAAGCTAAATCAACAATCCTCCTGCAATCTTCAATTCCCTGTTGGCCAGTAAAACAATTAGCGTTTCCACTATTTACAACAACAGCAGAGACAATACCATTTTCAACAACATTTTTAGTATATGTAACTGGAGCTGCAACAACTTTATTTGTAGTGAAAACAGCTGATGCGGTCGAATTTTCACATAAAATGACACTTACACCATATTTACCTTCACGTGCTCCAGAAACTTTAAGATTTTTAATGATGGAAAATCCTCCATCAACTTCACGAATATAATTCATATTATCACAAATATTCAATTTAAATTAAATAGGCGCTTGCGTTGAATTATTTTGATTGTAATCAACGGAATCCTGATCAGTATAAGCATAAGGATTATCACTGCTATTATTATTTAAATTATTGGTCATTTCAAAAGTAACATTTTCTACATGAGTAGTATTATTATCATTTGTTTGATTGTTATGTTCCCCAATACTTACTGAAATACCAACAGCAGAACCAACAATAAAAGCAATTAATGCTATAACCATTAATAAAGCCATTAATCCATCGTTTTTAAGCGCCACACAAATCACATTTTAATTTTAATTTAACTAACAAAAGCATATATAATTGCCAGAACAATAGTAATAAAACTAAATGCCCCAAGACCAATTACACATAATAGATAAGTAATTATGAATACGAATGCAAATACACCAATTAATTTGCCTTTTTCATTTTCAAATAAGTTAATTAGAGTTTTAATGAATTCTGATGGAACATTATATGCATATAATCCATTAGCTAGTTCAAATACAACTAATGACAATGGAGATGTGGAATTTAAGTTATCTACTAATTGAGCTCTCTCACCAGCTTCCCTTCTGCTTCTGCCCACACCAGCTCTAACTTTCGTATTATTATCCAAGGCAAACCAAGCAGCATCAAGGCCAGCACGGATAGCTAAATCTTTTGATGGAAATCTTGCAATAAAATCATCTCCACCTTCCCTATAACCTTCAAGTTCACCACCACATTCAGATTCAATGAAATTTTTGATACCTGTCATCAATTCCACCAATTGGGTTTTACCATGTTTACTTGTAAATTTAGTAGAATCAATTAAATCAACGAACAAATAATTTTGAAACTCAGAAGGTTTAGACTCCGACAATTTAAAAGGTCCATCAAATACTAAAGCATATTCACCACCAAGCTTTGTAAATGCTACCCCGGGAAAACTACCAAGATTTCGCCTATAGTTAATCGACCTTTCGATTGAAGCTGCACCAGTCATACCAACAGCAGAAATTACATCAACATCCCTTTCCATACCAATGCCAATAAGTTCAATAGCTACCCTAATTGCATCATTTTTACTTAGCATTTTTGCAATTAACTCTGTAGAACTTTTTTCGACAATAACTCCTTTTTCAGATTCAATGATTTTAACAAAAATATTAATTAGATTAGAAGGATTTTGAAGTTCAATATAAAAGTAACGGTCACTACCCATTACAATATTACTTACAAGAGCATATTCTTCAATTTTATTATCAGCTGCTTTTAATTCATGAAATTTATAATTTTTAGGAATATTTTCACTGCCAATATCTCTTATAAGATTTTTTTCAATACTTGTTGGCGTGATATTGGCTTTTTCGATTTCAAATAATATGGTTTGAGTATAATTGAATAATTCCACATATTCAGATTGAATTGAATCAGTTGGAAAAAACTTAGTCCCAATACTAATAGGAGTAAGTTTAGAATATAGCTTAATAACAAATTTAGTTAAGCTATTAACCATCCAAGTTTCCTCCTTTCTCCAATTCTATTTCAAACTCACCAGGTTTTTCTAAGATGATGTCCGGTTTGACTGAAACAAAAGGAAACTTCCAAGATCCAAGTCTACCTGCAATAGTACTTGCAATATTTCTTGAATTTTTCTTAATAAACACTTCATCATGAGTGTTTACACGAACCAAAACATTGTAAGGAGCATGTTCAGATACTTCATCAGCAAGTAAAATATTTAATTCAAAAGTTCCAGGTTTTGTAAATAAATCATTACGAACCGCAATTAATGGCTTTTTTTCAAGCCCCAATCTATCTGCAACAGTGACTGAAATATTTCCTGCATTTTTGACTGCTAATTTATAATCTTTAGGATGAACCAATACAAAAATAACATAAGGAGCTGCTATTTCAACATCATCAACCATATCGACAATTTTATTAAACATGGGGATTTTAGAGAAAATATTTTCAACTTTTGAGTTAATATTACTTTCATTATCAATACGAATAATAGCCTGCTTAGCAATATTAAGTGGAGATATTTCTAATCCTTCCTTACCAGTATAAACTTCCCATTTCCTGAAATTTAATTGTTTAATGATTTCATCAGAAATATGTTGTAAAATGTTTTTATTGTGTTTAGGCTTTTTAGGTCTTCCAAATGTAAGCCTACCATTATTAATAACAAATGGAATCCTAATTGAACTAATATTTTTAAATTCGGCAGCATAATCTCTGAATTTGTCATTAGATAATATTTTAGCTTTTTCGCTGTAGGCAATTTCTAAAATAAAATGATCTGCATCATTACCTACTGGAACTTCCTCTACATTATCACTTTCCAATAGTTTTTCAAAAGCTGGTTTGTCATCTATTTCGTGACGAAGTGATGCATCAGCTATAATAACAAATTCATCTTCACTTTCCTCTAAAGCTTTAACAGCCGCTAAGATATTAGCCATTTGAGGTTGTGAGTCTTTATTTTTAACATGATGTGCAACATTAGAAGCATCTACAACCACTTTCATAAATATCACCTAAAATAATCTAATATATAAATAGTTTAATCATTTATTATATTATTCAATCCAAATATTTAATATTTTCTTTGATATTTGCCGAATAAGAATTTCTCCCCACCAACATTATTTAAATAAATCTTTATAAAGTTCCCATCAATGATATAAATATTATATGAATTAGTATTTTTTCCCCTTAACTTATTAGATGAAATAGAACCTGCATTAACAACAATAGTGTCATTTATTTTCCAAATATTTGGAACATGTTTATGTCCTGAAATTACCAAATCAACTTCATGAGTTGTTATTGTTTTTAAAATATCTCCAGCATCAGATAATACATTACGTTCACGACCCGTATCTGGAATTGAAATAATATGGTGGTGCAGGGCAACAATAGAAAAACGTTCCTCAATAACACAAGTATCTAACTGATGTTCCATCCACAAACGTTGAGGAAGACCAATATGACCTCTGTTCTCATCTGGAGAACTACTGTCAAGACCAATTATAGTAAATTCATCATCTTTAGTTAATTTCCAACTTCTCTCACCAACCAATTCTTCAAAAGTCTGATTGCCCAAATTACGTGAATCATGATTTCCTGGAACTGCGAATAATGGTGCTTCAAACATTGCCAAATATTTCATAGCTTGCATATATTCTTTATAATAACCATTATCTGTTATATCACCAGTTAATATAATCATATCTGGTTTTAAACTGTTAATTTCAGAAACTGCCTTTAAAAAAACTTCTTCATCAAAAGAAGAAATGCCAACATGTAAATCTGAAATATGTGCAATAACTGTCATACTATCTATTGATTCAATTTCATAATAGCTTCAGCAAGATCCCCTTTACAATCTATTAAAGCTTGTTCAGCTTCATCTGCTGAAACATTTGCTTGATTAGCAACCATTTCAATATCATCTTGTGGAATTTCGATTTCATATTCAAGTTCTACTTCACGTGAATTACCTTCAATTTGATAAGTTTCCTGACCCATTACTTTCATTAAACTAACTGACGGATCATCAATAATTAATTCTTTATCTTCAAAACGAATAATAACCTCTGTAACACCAGGGAGTTCTTCCATATTCATTCCCATTTTTTTCATTTGTCTTTCCATTTGTTTCATTTGCTTTTTATTCATACCAGGTATCATATTAAATCCTCATTATTTATACAGTATCTAATATATTATTAATAGTATTAAAGTTTAATTAGTGAATCCGTAGATTTCAATTTCAAATGTTTTAGCAACATCTTTCATGACATCCGGGATATCTATATGCTGCGGACACTCTTCAACACACATTCCACATTCCGTACAATCAGAAGCAAGGCCAACACCTGGAATTTTTGAATAATTAACATATGCATTACCAACCGCTGTCCAATCACCAAGATCTTGAATCTTTTCATTATTATACAAATCAAAGAGTTTCGGTATGTTTATATCTTCAGGACAAGCATCCAAGCAGTATTTACATTTTGTGCATTCTACAGTGATATTACTATTAATAATCTCCCTAACTTCACCAATGATTTTATATTCTTCATCATTTAATGGTTTGAAATTCTTAAAGTCTTTAATATTTTCTTCAAGTTGGCCTAAACTACTTGCACCAGTTAAAACCAATGCAACATCATCCAAACTAGTTACAAAACGCATTGCCCATGAAGCAATTGAAGCATCTGGATTATAATCTTTCATTATTTTTTCTGCTTCTTTACCCACATCTGCTAAAAAACCACCTTTCAAAGGTTCCATTACAAATATTGGTTTTCTGTGTTTACGTGCAACCTCCCAACATTTTCTTGACTCGACGCCTTCATTTTCCCAATCCAAGTAATTAATCTGAAGTAAAACAAACTCCATTTCAGGATGCATTGTTAATATATTATCTAAATACTCTGCATTAGCATGACTTGATAATCCCAAATGTTTAATTTTGCCTTTTTCCTTCATTTTATTTGTAAATGTGAATGAATCAACATTTAAAAATCCCTGTTCTGAAAATCCACTTACATTATGCATTAAATAATAATCAAAATAATCAACGCCACAACGTTCAAGCTGTTCTTTGAAAATTGGTTCAAGCTGGTCTTCACTAGTTATTGTAAAAAGAGGAAGCTTATCCATTATGATATATGCATCCCTCGGATATCTCTCAACAACAGCTTTTCTAAAAGCTTTTTCACTTTCACCATTATGATATACATATGCCGTATCAAAGCAATTAAAACCATTTTCAATAAATAAATCTGCCATTTCATTCACTTCTTCTTGATTAACACTACTTTCATCATTTTCATCAAGTAATGGTAACCTCATCATTCCAAAAGCCATTTTTTTCAAAACAATCCCACCAATTCATTCTCTTTTAAATATCTCCAATTAATTAATAAAAATATAAGTAAAAGATAATTTAACTGATAAATAATTATTTAAACCAATGACAGCAATAAATACACCAATAAATGTATTATATAACCACACTACATATAACACAGTACGAATATCATCATAAGCATAATTTTCATTTAATATAGTTATTGCATAAGATATACCCTTATATTCAATGCCGTCAGGTTAAGAAAATTTATTCCTTGTTAAAATTCTTTATATGTTAAT
>CACZPT010000136.1 GCA_902783085.1 uncultured Methanobrevibacter sp. | reverse complement strand
TGAAACTTCCTGAATACGACCTGCTTTAACACGATAAAATCCAGCTGGACGGATAAGCTCCTGAACATCATCAGTTGGTGCATCAACCACTTCATAGATATCTTTATATTTGGCAAATAAATTATCAGTAGCCTGATCTGTATTTTCATCCCTTGTCCTTTGAGATAAAATAGTTCTAACTAAAACTCTGTAAGGGTCATGGTCATGAAATACCCTAATTTTAAAGACTTTTTCTAATTCCTCTACAATTTTAACTATCCTATCAGTTTTACTCATTTAAACCAACTCTAAATCAAAACCAATTTCAGACATTGCTTCAATAAAATTTGGAAAAGAAACATCAAAAACTTCCCCATTAATAATTTCGATATCATGACGAAGTCCGACTAATGAAAATGCCATGGCTAATCTATGATCACCACATGAATCAACAATACCTGAAGATAAACCGCCTGTGATTCTCATACCATCTTCAAATTCCTCCAAATCACAATTAAGTTTCCTTAATTGCTTACAAGTGGTATCTATCCTATCGGTTTCTTTAACTCTTGCATGTTTAACTCCCGTGATATTTGAAGTTCCCTCAGCCATTGCAGCTAAAACAGCAACAGTAATTAATAAATCTGGAGCATTAGATAAATCAACATCTATTCCCTTAAGTTTACCATCTGATGAAATTTCAACATAGTCATCAAAAACTTTAATTTTAGCACCCATTTTGCTCAATATATCAAGTATTAATTTATCTCCCTGTTTTGATGAACTAAATAAGTTTAATATCTTAGCATGTCCACCATTAATAGTAATAGCTGCAAGTAAATAAGATGCAGATGAATAATCACCTTCAACAATATAATCACAAGCCCTATAATTCTGTTTTCTTACTTTAAACCTATCAACTCTACAACTTTTATATTCTTTAATGCAATCATCATGTTTGATATAAAACCCTTTTAATGTCTTAACACCAAATTTTTTCATGATATCCAAAGTCATATCAACATAAGGACGTGATTTAAACTCCGGTAAAACAAACAATGTAACGCCTTCATCGGATAAAGGTGAAGAAATCAGAATAGAAGAAATATACTGTGAGCTAACACTACCCGAAATATTTGTTTCACCACCAACATAACCCGGATGAATTAAAATTGGAGCTTTACCATTATTATTTAAAGATTCTGCATCAATTCCCAAAAATTTAATAGAATCAATCAATAAATCCATTGGCCGAGTTTGTAATGAATCATCTCCGGTTAAAATAACATTATTATCTGACAAACTAGAAACAGTAGTCATTAAACGTAGAGTAGTACCTGAATTAGCTAAATCAATAGGCTCGTTACTTGAATTATGTAAATTTCCACCAGTACCAACAACCTCAAGATAATCATCATTTCTAATAATTTTAGCACCTAAAGACTCGCAAACCCTAATAGAAGCTAAAGTATCTTCAGAATACAACATATCATATAATTTAGACTTACCTTCAGCTAGTGAAGCTAAAATGATTGCTCTGTGAGAATAACTTTTAGAAGGTGGGGCTTTGACAACACCACCAATATTTGAAATATTCTTTACTTTAAGATTCATTTTATCTATGAATAAGTATAGATAAAATTAATGATAAATTTTACCAATATGAAAGAAATTGACAAACTAAAAAATGGACTAGAATATTGCTTTGATGATGAAGAAGTTGTTAAATTAAAGCAAAATGCAATAATCAATTGTCAAAAATACAATCAAATCAAAAGTAACGATAGTGAAAAACGTTATGAATTTTTAAAAGAAATGCTTGGAAGTGTCGGAGATAATGTAAATATTGAAAATACATTCAATTGCGACAATGGAAAAAACATATTCATTGGTAATAATTTTGTAGGAAACTATAATTTAACTATTTTAGATATAAAAGAAGTATATATTGGAAACGATGTGATGATTGGGCCAAACACAACAATTACAACGGTTGGTCATCCAATAAATCCCAAAGGAAGAAGAGAACGTTTAAGAATAGCTAGTGAAATTAAAATAGGTAACGATGTGTGGATTGGAGCTAATGTATGTATATTACCTGGAATTACAATTGGAAACAATGTAGTTATAGGGGCTGGAGCTGTAGTTACCCAAGATATTCCAGATAATTCTTTAGCTGTTGATGTGCCTGCAAAAGTTGTTCGAGAAATTGAAAATAATATTTCAGAATAAGAACAATAATTTTAAATGAAGTAAATTTTTCTAAATCGCTTCAACAAGGCTTAAATAGATAAATAACAAATATTACCATGTAGCACCAGTATTGGATGCTAAATTAAATAAATTCAACGAAATTAACTAATGAAACAATCATTAGAAAAGGTGGGATACAATATCTCTAAGTGAATAAATACATCTAAGTTAAAATAATATTCGCTAATTCACATCACTATTGTACAGGTAAAACAAACCCGTATCTCACCTTATTTATTAAAAAAAGTGATTAAAAGAAGTAATCTATCTAATTACTTCCAAAATCATGTCTAAGTTTTCGGACTGTAAAATATCAACTTTTTTACCAGTTGCACCAACAATCTCTTTTTTAATATTTAACATGTCTTGACTAATTACTAAATCACCAATAGTTAATTCGCCATTTTCAGCTAAAATAGCATCGATTTCATCTAAATCAGTTGATTTTAAATAACCAATGATTTTACCCGCATCCCCTTTGAATTTTGGTCCAATTTGAGACATGTCTGGTTCAACTTCGATGATTTTTTCATGAACTTCAGGTTTACCTGATTTAATAGTTAAATCATTAATTTTTAAAGTACCTTCAATATCACTAGCAAATTGTTCAAAGACATTGATTAATTCCTTATCAGTTGTGTAAACATTTACTTCTGCAAGTTCTGCATTTAAAGGAATCTTTGAAGCTGATTTGAATCTTCTTACTTCATCAATTAAATCAACGGTAATATCACCTTTATTTTCAAACTCATCACTAATTAACTCTTCAGTTACTTCAGGCCATAAAGTTGTGTGAATTGATTCATCACCAAAGTATTGATAAACTTCTTCAACAAAAAATGGAGTGATAGGAGCTAATAATTTAAGAGAAGTTTCAACAACTGTTCTTAATGTATATTTAGCTGCACGTCTAGATTCATCACCAACATCAGTATATAATCTGTATTTTACAGCTTCGATATATTCATCACAGAAATCATGCCAGAAAAATCTTTCAATAGAAGTTATTGTATCTGCGAAATTATATTCGGCAAATGCATTATCTACTTTAATATTTAAATTATTTAATTTTGATAAAATCCAAGAATCGAGAGGTCCCAAATTATCTTTAACATCTCCATAGGATACTTCTTCATCAAATATTTGTATGCTTAAGAACCTAAATGCATTCCAGAATTTTCTAATAAATCTGTATCCATGTTTAATATCCTTCCAATCAAACATTACATCAGAACCCGGGACACTGTTAGCAGCCCAAGACCTTAAAGGATCCGCACCATATTTTTCAATAACTTCTTCAGGTCCTACAACAAACTCTGGTCTAGATTTACTCATTTTATTTCCATCTTCACCGAATACCATACCATTAATTACAATATCATCAAATGGTTTTTCACCAGTTAATGCTAAACATCTAAGAGTTGTATAAAACGCCCATGTACGGATAATATCATGTCCTTGAGGACGGATATTTGATGGGAAATGATTTACGTAATCTTCATCTGGCCATCCGGCAATAGATAATGGTGAAATTGATGAATCCATCCAAGTATCTAAAACATCTTCTTCTGGAATAAATTCTTCACAACCACATTCACAAGCATGTTTAGGTTTATCTTGAGTTGGATCAACTGGTAAATCTTCAACATCAGGTAAAATTACTTTTCCACAATCTTTACAGTACCAAACAGGAATTGGTGTTGCAAAAATTCTTTGTCTTGAAATACACCAGTCCCATTCCATTGAATCTGCCCAATTTACCATACGGGATTTCATGTGTTCAGGTACCCAGTTCATTTCATCTGCTGCAACTTTAGTTTTTTCAGTTAAATCTCTTACAGCCACAAACCATTGTTTTTTAACAAGTATCTCAATAGGAGTTTTACATCTCCAACATTGGCCGACATTCTGTTCAACTTGTTCTTGTTTTAATAAGTAACCCTCAGCATCTAAATCTTCAATAGTCTGTTTTTTACAAGTTTGTAAGTCCATTCCTTCATATCTTCCAGCAGCTTTAGTTAAAGTTCCTGTTTCATCAATAGCATTAATGATTTCCAAATCATATTTTTGAACCCAACTTACGTCAGTTTTATCCCCAAATGTACAAATCATTACTGCACCAGTACCGAATTCAGGATCTACTTCTTCATCAGCAATTATTTTAACTTTTTGATGTGAAAGTGGTACTTCAACATATTTACCTAAAAGGTGTTTGTATCTGTCATCATCAGGGTGTATAACAACTGCAACACAAGCAGACATTAATTCCGGACGAGTTGTTGCAATTAAAATACCTTCTTGTTTTGCATCAGCTTGTTTACCTGATTTTTGAGAAGATACAATATCTTCATATAAATCTTCCACAGCCTGTGGGAAATTTACATAGTTTAAAAAAGTAGTATTATCACTATATTCAACTTCTGCAAAAGCAATAGCTGTTTCACAACGAGGACACCAATTTACAGGATGAATACCCTGATAAATTAATCCTTCATCATACATTTTTAAAAATGAATACTGGGTTCTTTTCATGTATTCCGGAGTCATTGTTACAAACTCACGAGACCAATCTTGTGAATAACCCATAGCTTTCATTTGTGCTTTCATTTTTGCAATATTGTCTGTGGTTAAATCAACACAATATTGTCTGAATTTAGCTCGTGAAACATCATTTTTCTTTATTCCATGAGTTTCTTCAACTTTTACTTCAGTTGGAAGGCCATGACAATCCCATCCTTGGGTAAATAACACATCATTACCTTTTAATCTTCTATATCTTGCGTTCATATCAATGTAAACCCAATTTAAAACATGACCTAAATGAATTGAGCCAGTTGGGTATGGTGGGGGAGTATCAATTATATATCTAGGCCTGGATCCATCTCCAATATATTTGTAGACGTCTTCATCTTCCCATTTCTTCTCCCATACTTTTTCTTTTTTAAAATCATAATCTTTAGGAATTTCTTCTTTTGACATGTATTTTCTCCTAAAATAAATTCTAGATAAAAAATAATATTATTAATTATATAATTTATTATTTATAAAAATATTTAAGTTTCGTCATATACCCATATAGATAACTATATTATATTAAATAATCATAGATATTTATATTATCAATAATTAATAGGACTGTTAAATAATGGAATTACTATGGTTTTATGTTGCAATTCTTTTAGCTATAAGTGATATATTACACACACAAATCATGTGGAAAGTTTTAAATAATTTTTATGTGATTTTAGGTGGATTAATCTACCAATCTGTGTATTCACCATGGAAAACTTGGTTAATACATGAATTAATGGAAGCAGTATTTCACTTCATAATATTAAGCATAATATTCCTATCACCAACAATTGGAATTTTAGCAGCCTTTATTCATTTTGTAATCGATGTAAGTCACACTATTTTAATTGACAATCTGGGTGAATTAGAACATAGGGCACTACATTTTGTTATTGAGTCAATATTCTTCATTGCTATTTATGGAGTTTAAACTAATTATTAATGGAGTATAATTAAATGCCAGTTATTACATTCAAATATAAAGATTTAGAAGATTTAGGAATAGATATGGAAAAAGATGAACTAATAGATACATTACCAATGATGTCTAGCGATATCGAAGACTTTAATGATGAAGAAATAAAAGTTGAATTCTTCCCTAATCGTCCTGATAATTTATCTGTTGAAGGGGTAGCTAGATCTTTTAAAGGATTTATTGGTCAAGAAATTGGACTTCCAAAATATGAAATTATAGAATCTGGTGAAAGTGTAAATGTATCAGATGAAGTAGCTGAAATCAGACCATATATTGCATTTGCTAAGATTGAAGGAGTTGATTTTAGTGGAGATAAACTTAAGTACATTATGGATTTCCAAGAAAACCTCCACTGGGTAATCGGTAGGGACAGAAAAAAAGTAGCTATTGGTATTCATAATGCAGATGTTATTAAAGGACCATTCAAATATATTGCAACTCCAAAACAAGAAAATTCATTTATTCCACTTGAAAAAGAATCAGAAATGACTCCAGAAGAAATACTAACAAAACATGAAAAAGGTAAAGACTACGCCCATTTAATTGAAAAATTTGACAAATACCCATTAATTCTAGATTCTGATGATAATATTCTTTCAATGCCACCAATCATTAATGGTGAGTTAACAAAAATCAAAGAAGATACAAGCAATATTATAGTTGATGTAACTGGTAATGATGAAAGAGCTGTTAATCAAGCATTAAACATTATCTGTTCATCATTTGCAGAAGTTGGTGGAAAAATAAAAAGTATGGAAGTTAAATATTCCAATAAAACTATCGTGAGCCCTGATTTTACACCACAAGAAATTAATGTTCATGTTGATGTAGCTAATGAGTTAATAGGTGGAACTGATTTAGATGCTGAAACTACTAAAGAATTATTATTAAAAGCACGTTTTGATGCTGAAATATTAAATGATAATGAATTGAAAGTCTATGTTCCAGCCTATAGAATCGATATACTTCATGAAGTTGATGTTGTTGAAAATATCGCAGTCCAATATAGAATCAACTCTGTCGAAGCAAAACTTCCAGACATCAACACTGTTGCTTATGAAAATAATTGGTTTAAAGCAGAATCAACCATTCGTGAAGTTATGATTGGATTAGGTTTTCAAGAAATAATGAGTTTAATGCTTACAAATGAAGAAGCACATTATACAAAAATGAGACAAAAAGAAGAAGACCACGTTCAAGTTTCAAGACCTATTACAATTGATAGAACTATGATTCGTACAAGTTTAATTAATAGCTTAATGGAATTTTTAGAAGATAACAAACACGAAGATTTACCACAGAAAATATTTGAAATAGGTGATGTGTTATACATTGATGATACAAAAGAAAATAAAGTTAGAACTTCTAAAAAATTAGCAGGATTAATTTGTCATTCAACTGCCAATTTTACTGAAATTAAATCAGTAGTAACAAGCATTGTTTCTAATTTAGGTTATACAATGGAAATCTCCGATAGTGAAAATCCATCATTTATTCCTGGAAGAGTAGCTGATTTAAAAGGTGATAGTTTAAACAGTTCAATTAAAGGTTTCTTTGGTGAAATATCACCTGAAGTAATTACTAATTTTACCTTAGACTATCCGGTTATTGGATTTGAAATTGAATTTATTGTTTAAATAAATATGTAAAATCAGTGATAAAAAAAAGTCAAAATTAATGTCTTATTGCAGAGAAAAAATCTCTACAATATTCCGCATTAGACATTAAAATTCTAATCAATTTTATTTTTCCTTAGAGGCT
>CACZPT010000135.1 GCA_902783085.1 uncultured Methanobrevibacter sp. | reverse complement strand
TAGAATTTGAGTAAAAAAATATAGGAAAATAAGAAAAATGATATCAAACTGAAGGTAATTTACAACTCAAAAATCTAGCACCCTATTTACCATAATTAACATTTAAAATAGAACCTAATGGGTTTAGACTACAATTGTAAAGCATTTTAGCCCATAAGTATTTATCGATTTCATCACTAAGTTCACATTTGATTCCAGAGGCAGTGATTTTATCTGCAATAATCTCTAAGTCCTTAGGATTTTCATTTTGAAGTGATCCAATTAAAATTGGTTCGGTATAAACAGTAATTTCACTAATATGTCTTTGAGGTCTTTTAAAACCTGTAATGACTCTTGCACAAAATATCTCATCATTTTTAAAATATTTTAGATAAAATTCGTCATTTCCAAAACCGTTCTGACATATTAATATTTTAAAGTTGTCGTTTAAAATGTCTTTATTTTTATTTAATTTTTCACTGATATCTTTGTTTGCAGTTGTTTTACTTGCAATGAGTATATAATCGATTGATTTTTTTGGAATTTCATTATAACTTTCATATACATTAAATTCATCTGGTGTAAATGAGTAGTTTGTAAATAAACCTGTTCTTTTAACTCCTTTACTTTTCATTTCTTGAGCGGTTTTTTGACTTGCAAGAAATGAGACATTTAGACCTTGTGATAAAAGTGATGTACCTAAACCAATTCCTACTGAACCTGAACCAATTATTAATATATTCATTCTATCTACCAATATTATTTATGGCTAGTTTTAATTATTAATTATTATGATTAATCACTTATATCATAATCATCAATTATTAAATAATTAAATTCAGGATATTGTGCTTTTATTTTAGATAATATTTCTTCTTTTACTTTTTCACGGTCAGCATCAAAATCAACAATAATATCAAAACTTATTAGCTTTTCTGTTTCATATACATAAAATCCATGAATTTGCAGCACTTCCTCATATTCGGATGTAATTTCTTCTAAATCCCGTCTGATGTATTCATACTTATCGTTTCTTGCATAGATTCCAACTGTTAATATAATTGAAAGTTCCCCATAAACTTTTGTTGAAATTACACGGGATAATGTATGAATATCTTCTGCAGTTAAATCATCATCTACCTCAACATGGACAGATCCAATCATATTTTCCGGACCGTAATTATGCAATATTAGGTCATAAGCACCCCAAACACCATCAACTTCTTCAACAGAATCCTTGATTTTTTTAGATAACTCTGAATCAACTCTTACTCCAATCATACTGTCGATTGTTTCTTTTAACATATCAATACTTGCTTTTATAATTACTAAGGATATGATAACACCTAAAATTCCTTCTAAACTTATGTGGAAAAATATTGAAATAATAGCTGCAATCAATGTTGATAGTGATAGTATTGCATCAAAAAATGCATCGCTTCCAGATGCAACTAAGGCCTGTGAGTTGATTTTTTCACCAATTCCTTTTACATATCTTCCTAAAATGAATTTTACAATTACCGCAAATGCAATAATAATTAATGACACTGTTGTATATGAAGTAACATCCGGATTAAATATTTTAGGCCATGATTCTTGAAGTGCTGTAATACCTGCCCATAATACGATTGTTGCAATTATGACGGATGAGAAATATTCAATTCTACCATAACCATATGGATGGTTTTTATCAGGTGCTTTTCCTGCAAGTTTGGTTCCGATGATGGTTATAATTGATGATAGAGCATCAGTAAGATTATTTACAGCATCTAAAGTAATAGCTATTGAATTAACCAATATTCCAATTGTGGCTTTAAAAGCAACCAATATTAAATTAACTACAATTCCAATGATGCTTGTTTTAATTATTTTCCTCTGTCTATCCATATTGTAATCTTTATCTATATTTATATATAATTTTATAGTTTTTAACTTAATATTTAGCTATTTATTTATATTTTGAAAATATTAATAAGATTAAATCAAAATTAATTTTAATAATAATAAATAAAGATATTATTATCATTGGAGATGATAATATGAGTGATTTAAAAGGGTCTAAAACTGAGGAAAATTTAAAAGCAGCATTTGCCGGTGAATCTCAAGCACATACAAAATATCAATACTTTGCTAATAAAGCAGCTGAAGAGGGATATGTTCAAATTCACGATATTTTTATGGAAACATCTAAAAACGAAAGGGAACATGCAAAATTATGGTATAAACTTCTACATGATGAAGAAATTCCAGATACAATAGCTAATCTTAATGAAGCTGCTGATGGTGAAAACTATGAGTGGACAGATATGTATGAAAATTTTGCAAAAGATGCTGAGGAAGAAGGTTTTACTAAAATAGCATTTTTGTTTAGAAAAGTTGGTGAAATCGAAAAAGAACATGAAATACGTTATAGGACTTTACTTGCTAATGTTGAAAATGAGTCTGTCTTTAAAAAAGATTCAGAAATTGAATGGAAATGTGGAAATTGTGGATTTATTTTTAAAGGTTCTAACGCTCCTGAAAAATGTCCTGTTTGCGGATATCCTAAAGCATACTTTGAAGAACGTGCTGTGAATTATAAATAGTAAAATAAGAGATAATAAGGTGTTTTTTTTTAAACACCTTGACTTTTTTTTGGAAAATTATTGGCAGATAAGATTCCTTTATTAAATTAGAAAATTGTGAGAAACTAATTTAATATTTTTTTTTAATTTTGGAGATCATATTAGTTTTGACTAATAATGTTTGAGTAATGTGTTTTAGGTTTACCTAAATTTACATCACTATTTAATAATGTTGTAAGAACTAGTATATAAATGTTTTGGTGATTTTTAGGTTAACCTAAAAATTAGGTGTGATTTATAACAATAGTTATATTTATTTAGATTTTAATAATATTTAAATCTTAGGAATGTTTGTATATAAACAAACAAAAATATTAAATATTATTGCAAATTAAAATTATTATCAAGGTGAGATTATGGCTGATGGAAAAGTTTTAAAAGATTATACAGACAGTGAAATCAAAGAATTTTCAAGTTTAGAAAAAAAAGCTTACGATGATGCAGTCAGTTTAAACAAACAATTTACACATATCAATATTCTTTTGGAAAATCTAACAAATGACTGGAAAGAATATTTAATCTTTTTAGAGGAAGAAAAAATTTCAAAAATATGTGAATTCTATGGTGACGATTTAGCTCCATTTGATGATGAATTAAGAAAAGCTATTGCAGAAACTTTAGAAACATCACTAAAAGATGTAAGAAAATCAATTAATTATAACACTAAAAAAATCGACATTGGAAGAATTGTTAAAAATAAATAGAATGGTGGATTATTTTATTATTCCATACCATTCAAAACTTTTACCCGCATAGTTAGAAATTAAAATTGAAACAACAGTAGTTAAAAGAAAGATAATGACAATTTCTAATGATGACATTACAGCTGCAAAAAAGCAAAACAATATAATTTCAATTAAGTAAAATAAAAGCATGTTTTTCTTGTTGAGATAAGTTAATATTCCTAAAACGATAGGTGTGGCAATAATTGCCATTATATATCCGAATACATCAAAAATTGGAATTATATTTGTAATATTCAAATTAAACAAAAAGATAAACAGATACATATCAAGAGCTGTAAAAACAAATCCAAAAACACCGCCACTAATAGCTTGAGCCATAGTATGCTTTTTAAGAGTTACTCTTGACCAAATTAATACTGGATAAATTAATCCAAATAGCGCACCAACAGGTCCTAAAAGCATTATTAATGCACAAACTGGTCCGCTTAGACCAGTAGTGTGAATACTTATTTTCCATTTAGTTGTTATAAGCATTACAATAAATGTATTAGTTGCATAACATAAAAGAAGAAATGATAAAAAAGAATCGACATTTAAAATTAATGAAAATACAAATCCGATTAAATAAGAAATAGTTCCAACAACCAAAGGGGTAAAACGATTTTCTCTTGTGGAAATATCACTATCATCACCCGTTTTTTTAGCCCAATACAAAATGATAGCCATCGGAAGAACAGATGCAAAAATTAAGGATATTAATTCCAATATAGGAAACTTCCATAAATCATTTAAGGACAATGTTAGAGAAATTATTAAAAATAGTGGAATACAAAGTATTGGAGGATTTGTAAACACTGATACTGTATGTGCATTTTTTTGTCTGGAATTCATAATGATATAAATAATATACTTCATTATATAAATACTTTATATGATGAAAATTTCTGTAATACTGATTGCTTATAATGAAGAAAAATATATTAAAAAAGCTATTAAAAGTGTTTTAAACCAAACATTCAACGATTTTGAGTTAATTATTGTTGATGATGGATCTAGTGATAATACATTAAATATTATAAAAGAATTTGATGATCCACGTATCGTTTTAATATCTCATGACAATATTGGACCCGGAGCAAGTAGAAATAAGGCCATTAATATTGCAAAGGGAGATTATTTAATGTTTATTGATGGTGATGATTGGTATAGTCAAGACGCATTGGAAATTGCTTATGAACAATCTTCGAGTAAAAATACGGACATTACTATTTTTCAGGCAATAAACTATGATGATTCAACCGGTTTTACCAATAAAAATGATTGGTTTAACTTAAGTAATTTTGATGAAAGCTTTGAGGATAGGGTTTTTTCACCTGAGGATACACATGACTTTTTATTTGATTTATCAGTTAGCCCTTGTCAAAAGATTTATAACGCTTCTTTTTTAAAAGATTCGAATGTTTTATTTCCAGAAGGAATTTATTTTGAAGATATGCCTTTTTTCTTCGAGTTATATCTTAAAGCTTCAAGAATTTCCATTATTAAAAAGTATTTGTACTTTAGAAGAAAACATGTTGGGTCAATTACACATGCTGTTGACTGTAAATTTCTAGATACTGTACCTGCAGGTCAGGAGTTATTCAGGCGATTTGTTAAAAATGATTTTTATGAGGATTATAAATTTGATTTAATTGCATTTAAAATAAATGGGCCTCGTATTGCATTAAATCTCATTGAAGATAAATGCAAGTCAATCTTATTTGATTTAATTCGAAAAGACTATTTAAAAATTAAAGATTCACCGTATTATCAGGATTTTTTAGATAATTTGGGTCCAGTTAAGAAAAACTTCTTTTTAAATGTCTTAAAATCAAAAAATTATGATGATTTTCTTTTAAAATAGAGGAAAATATTTATATATGCTAAATGATATAATATTAATCTAGACATAAGTTTATAGTGTCTGTTTTAGGCTTCGGTCTAATTTAGTTCAATAAATATTGATTTAATCAAGATTAAGATGAATAATTTTCAGTTATTTAACCTTTTTTTGGAGTTAATTTTATTTTTATTTACAGTTTACTGTTTAATTTATATCTTAAAAATGCAAGAATACCATGACTTTTTTTTAAGTCATGAATGAATTGCACAATTGGGCATTAATATTAAATGCTTTTGAGAATTTAAACGGTCAGATAACTAAAAAATAATAAATAACAAGGACAAAGTTAAATTAAACTTTTAAAACGATATGTAAGTTTAAAAAGTAATATTAATTAAATTTGTCTGAACCTTCAAGATGAGGGAAATAGCACGGTAATCCTATACTCATTAGAGTATACGGCCCGTGAAATAAATCCTCAACGTCTACAAGTTGAGTAGTTCAATATTAATAATAACCGGGATGTTAGATAAAAAATGGTAGATAAAAACGAAAATATTGAAATGATTACTGGTGATCCTAAAAAAGCTATTGTTAAACTCAGTATTCCAATGATGATTTCAATGCTTTTAATCATGTTATATAATATAGCGGATAGTATTTGGGTTGCAGGTCTGGGTGCTGATGCATTAGCCGCTATTGGATTTATCACTCCATTATTCATGGTATTAGTTGGATTGGGTAATGGTATTGGGGCAGGTGCAAATTCATTAATTGCACGTTTTATTGGAGCGAATAATTTTAAACAAGCAAATAATGCAGGCCTTCATGCAATTGTTTTATGTGTAATTGTATCAGTTATATTCACGATTTTAATGTTGGTTTTATTAGTGCCGATTTTAAAAGCTATGGGTGCAGGAGATACAATCCAATATGCACTGGATTATGGATATATTATATTTGGGGCACTAATTATTTTTGTTTACTCTGGTGTTGCATCTGCAATATTCAGATCTGAAGGAGATATGAAAAGAGCAACTTATGCAATTGCAGTAACAGCAATAATGAATATAATCCTAGATCCAGTATTTATTTATGTATTGAATTTAGGAATAACGGGTGCTGCATGGGCTACTGTAATTTCTGCTTCATTGTCATGTATTGTAATGTCTTATTGGATATGGGGTAAAAAGGATTTATTTTTAGATTTAACACTTAAAAATTTCCATTATGAAGGGAAAATAATGATTGATACATTGCAAGTTGCAATTCCTTCAACTCTTGAAAACATTATATTTTCAGCACTTGCAATAGCTATTAATGCAATGCTTGTAATTGCATCCGGAACAACAGCTGTAGCAGTATATACTGCATCAATGAGGATTGTCCAACTAGCTATGATTCCGTTAATTGGTATTGGAACAGCGGTTTTAACAGTATCCGGTGTGGCTTTTGGTGCGCATAATTATGAAAACCTAAAAACAGCACATTCCTATTCAATAAAGCTAGGTTTTCTTTTATCAATTGCACTAGGTATTATCATGTTTGTTTTCTCAGCTCAGATTGCGGCATTGTTTTCATATACATCAGCTAGTGTAGAACTTGCTCCTGAAATTGCAAAGGCAATATCAATTTTAACACTATTTGTTGTTGCTGTTCCTCATGGTATAATGTCTTCAATGATGTTTCAGGGTATTGGTAAAGGGATTAATTCTTTAATAATTACTTTACTTAGATCACTTATTTTAGAATCCGTATGTGCATACATTTTAGGTTTTATCTTTGGGTGGGGAGTTACTGGAATATATGCTGGTGTTTTACTTGGATGTTTCCTTGGAGGAAGCTTTGGATATGTCTGGGCAAAAGTTTATATTAGAAGTTATTCCCACAAATGGAATGTTAAACACTAATCTTTTTTTACTCTTTTTTTAATTTTCATAAAACTTTCATAGAAGTTTCATGGAAATTTCACTTAATTTTCAAAAATCCTTATTTACATGGGGGTGTAAAAAATTTAACTGATAATTTGATTTTTATTTATCGTATATAAGTTGTTATTATCTTTATTTTACTTATTTCATGATATTT
>CACZPT010000134.1 GCA_902783085.1 uncultured Methanobrevibacter sp. | reverse complement strand
GATTTGTAAATTCAATAATAGATAAAATACAAGAGAATTAATAAAAAACAAAGAAATTATCAAACTAGAGAATTATGGCGAATCCTCATAAAAAAAGTAAAGGGGTAATGAAATTATTCATCACCATATTTTTCATTGAATTCATCTTTTTCAGTTGCAATTTTTCCTTCTAAAGTACCGATTACATGACCTGTTTTTTCTTTAAGTTCAGCAACATTTTCTTCAAGCATGGCCAATTCAAGTGCATCCCCCAAATCATCCTGAAGATTTGCAATCAATTCATTTTTAGCCATTTGTATTCTTAATTGAGTTCTTAAAAAGATTTCTTCCAAAATATTGGATGCTTTAAATAAAATTAAATCAGCAGGAGCAATTCCATTTGCAATATCTAAATCAACCTCTTCCGATAAGATAGATATTGCCAAATCAGCATCATCTAAAGCTTCATCCACCCTAATATCAGCTAAATTGATGTGTGCTTCCAGTTTTCTTTCAGTCATCTCTTGTTTTTTTGCTAATTTTTTCTCTTCTCTTTTTATTTTAGCACTGGATTTTTTCTCTTCCATTTTCAATATTCTTTCTTCTCTTTTGATTTTACTGGATTCTTTTTTTTCATCCACTTTTTCTTTAAATGACTTTTTTTCTTCATCAGACATCATTTCACCTTAAATATATGATGTACAAATTGTACAATCTCATGTATATTAACCTTAGTTAATATTTTTTACTATTTTATTATTACCCTAAACATACATAACATTTTTAATATGCAATCAAACAGGAGGTGATTAAATATGGATTAAAGAAAATTACCCGGAATTATATTGATTTTTGTAAATTACCCAATGAAGAGTTCAGAAGCGATATCCCGGATTGAAAGCATACGCCGATAACATTTGAATCTGCTTCCATAATTGACAGATTTTCTATATGGAGCACGATGGCTCACGCTTCACCGCCCAATATATTGATTGGAATCTGTGCAATACTATTCTGTTTGCTATTCACATATAAAATAGATACATTGTCATTCAACAGCATCCCTGTCCTATTTAATCAGATCCATACTGATAATTGCCGATGTTTTCAGCATTACTTTCGGATACAGCACAATATCAAGGCTTACATCAGTACTTATTCTAATCTTAGGTATAGTGGCCATTTACCCTGCTACCGCTTCACATGCACAACCATTATACATTACAATCATCGTTGAAATATCAGATTATAGAGAAAATACTGTTCTTGACATCCGACATCAGTGAAAATAATTAAACTAATGAATTAATACAAATAATGAAACAAAAAAACGTTTAGGTGAAATTAGGGAAACTCTGAAAAAATATAGTTTCAACAAGATTTTAATTTTATTAAAAAAAGATCTTAATATCAGTAAATTTGAATATTATATGTTACATATATTTATTTAATGATAAAAATGAAACAAAAATTAGATTTAGATATTAGAGACCCGAATTATACTTTGTTAAGAGAAATATTTAAAATTATAGATTCCAAAGAAACTTCTGAAATTTTAGCCTCAATTGGCTTTAAAAAGTTAGATAAACAAGAATTTTAAAATCATATTTATCAGCATGTTCTTTAGTTTGAATATTCAGTTCATCTTGAATTAGCTTGAATCTAAAGAAAAGCTTTGAAAATACTTTAATATTTCTGAAGTTTTGAGTGCTAATCAAATTTATAAAATTTTTTCACACCAAAACCCATAAAAAATTTAAATTCAAAAAAATGTGTTAAAAGAAGAGGAAAAAAGACTTTTAATGTTGATGCAACACCAGCAGATTTAGATTTTAATTTCTACAGAAACAAAAAGACAAAATAACATCCCAAATCATTGAATTTGAAATGGAGCTATTCATCCACCAAAGGATTTTATATTGGATTTAAAGCAACAACTGTCATTGATTTCTATAGTATAAATCCAATTTGCATTTTAATCCACTCTTGAGCCCCAAACGATGCTAAACTTTTTGACGAAATTATGAAAACTCTGCAAAAAAGACGAATAATCCAAAAAAAGACAAAGTAATTTATGACAATGGATATTACAACTATAAAAACTACCAATTAACAATTAGCAAATATATAATTGTTCCTTTCATTTTCCCAAAAAAATTCATAGAATGAATCTTAATGACTAAATATACCGCCCATTACAAGTATTCAACCAAACAAAGAAAATAATAATCTAAAAACAATTCTACAATAATCTAAAACATGTATTATTCAAAAAAAATTAGATAACTGTGAAAAATTCTAACCAATCCGAGGAAAAATAGAAAATTTCTTCAAATTACTCAATAGGGTGCTAGAAATTGGGTACCATTAAATAGCACTCAGACCCAATAATTCTAATAATTAATCAATCACACATCGCCGATTTGT
>CACZPT010000133.1 GCA_902783085.1 uncultured Methanobrevibacter sp. | reverse complement strand
TTTCTTTATTAATTAAAATATTTCTTCCCATGTTTATATTATATCAATAATACTATAAATATTTAATGTCGAGAACTATATTTTAATTATTTAATGAAATTTCATTGAATAATTTTTATTTTTTTTTAATTTTTATTATAATATTATTTATTATTTTGTCTTTTTTTATAAATATTTTATATTAGTATTACTTTTTCATTAAAATTTGAATTATTCGGAACACTCGTTACATTAACAATGAAGAAATTGATATCATTAAACTTTTTAAAGATGCTAACATCAACATTAAAAAAGCCGAAATTCCATTTGTAAAAGTCTTAATTATTGATTCAAAAGAAATGCTGCATACCTACACCAAATTTAGTGAAGATAAACAGGAAGTTATTCCTCAAACAGCTATTGGAATTTGGAATAAATATGAAGATATAGCCAAAAACTATGATGATAGATTTATGAATCAATTAACAAAAAATAAAAAAAATAGAGTTGAGAATAATACATCCTCAACCTGAAATAGTAATCTTATTTCCAATACCGCATCCATTATAATAACTTGAAATGATATATTCACCAGCTTGTAAATTAATATTTAATTCAGCAATTCCATCAAAGTTTGTAGTTTTATTATAGAATACGCCGTTAATATTAAATGTAATATTCTGGTCTGCAAATGGATTTCCTTGACCATCAAGTAATTTAGCTTTAAATTTTGATCCATCACCATAGGACATATTTAAATCATCTGCGAATAATATCGGCAATACCTCAATATTATTTGATACCATGAATTCATTATAAATCGCAGTTATTATATAATTTCCAGGACTTAAATTAATATTTAATCCTGCAACACCATTTTCATTGGTATTTCTATTGTAATATACACCATTAATATTAAATAAAACAGTTTTATTAGCTCCAACTGGATTACCTTCATCATCTAAGACAGTTACGTAATATTGTGAGTCATTTTTATAATATTTAACTAAATCAGTATTATTTATGATATTAGGTAAAACTGTTATCATATTACTATGTGATTCATCATTTTGGTTAATGGCAGTTAAAATATATTCACCAGGATCCAAATTAATATTTAATCTAGCAACACCAACATCATTGGTTTGTCTAGTATAAAAGACACCATTAATATTAAATTTAACCATCTGATTGATTAAAGGATTTCCAGAGGTGTCTAAAAATCTTGCATAATATTGGGTGTCATTGCGATATTGTTTGACAATGTCATTACCAGAAATTGTTGTTAATACCTGAATACTAATTTGAGTAGAGTTACTGCCAAAACGTCCGTTATAACTTGCAGATGCTGAATAATTATCTGGATTTAAATTTATCGCTAAAGAAGCAAGTCCATTTTCATTAGTTGCACGGTCGTAATTAATTCCATTAATGTTAAAAACAATGCTTTGTCCAATAATAGGATTATTTTCACAATCTTTTAAATAAACATTAAATTTTTCAGATCCTTTATAATATTTTGTAATATTATTTGATGTGATGAATGCACCATAATTATTTACACTTAAATCAAATTCATAAACAAAATTGTTAAGTGAAGATTTCATTGAATATTTTCCAGATTTAACTGCATTAAGTGAAAGAGTAATGAAATTATTTTGATTACAGTTGTTTAAATACCATGTTACAACATGAGAACCCTCATCATAAGTGTAATCTCCTTTAGATAAAATGGCATTATTAAATTTAAAACCTTCAGGAATAGTAAATCTAACAACTGGATTAGAATTTGCAACATAATTTACTTGATAGTTAACATTAATACTTTCACCAATTAAAACAGCATCAATAGGATTTAATAACTTGAAAATTTCAATGCTGGATTTATCAAAAACATGTGTTCCCAAATATAATTTATTAGGTGTTAGAGGAAGTGAACTTTTAGAATAATACTTACCCAAGAAATTAACATTATCAGCCAAATAAGCTGTTGAACGACCTACACCAGCACCATTATCATTTGATGCATAACAATCAACACCAAAAGACAATCCGGTAGAAGAAGTTGAAATTTTCCAATTATAAGTCATAACATTTCGTCTATTAACTCCATAAGAATCAGTATATGCAAGCCTAATTGAAGCATCAACAGGACTTAAACTAGTACTGTAAGTTCCTTTTTGAGATTTAGAATACACATTAGGACATACAACATACTGTCCAGGACTTAATTTGCCTGCATGGTATAAATTAGAAAATGCAACACCATAAGTTCCATCAGGAGCTTTAATAACAAAATGACCTAAAGAGTATCTTGAAAGAATATTATAAACTCTTGAAAGATAAGAATCTGAAATTTCATTATTAAGAACCATTTGAGAAGCAATTTCCTCAATTTGTCTATTATATTGACCATCAGTTATCCCGCCATCACCAATAATCCAACCATTTGAAGTTACAATTGCATGGAAAAAATAACCACCTGCAGTTTTATATTGTTTGACAAAATCAATATCGCCCCAACTACCAGTAACAACAGATAAGTCAGTGCTATCGGTTGAATCTCTTCTAAATGAAATAACTCCTTCATTATCACTAACATGAAGAACAACAGAACTACATTCACTTAAATCAGCCAAATCATCATCACTAGTTGATTGACCAATGTTATTATTTGGTGAACCATCAGCATAATAGCTTATTTCACCTACAAATTGAAAATCATCAATGTCTGAAGGAAGTGTTTCATTTCCCAAATCATCTGCACAAACAATTGGAATATTAACTAAAAAAACTATTATTAAAAATATTGAAAAAAATTTTAATTTGCTATAAATTAAAAACACCTCTATTAAATGTTTTATCACATATAATAAAAATATATTGCCAAACACCAAAATCATAACAC
>CACZPT010000132.1 GCA_902783085.1 uncultured Methanobrevibacter sp. | reverse complement strand
TGCTCGTTTGAACATCAACCTGAATCCTGGTGAATATATTCTAACTGCAACAGATCCGTTGACTGGTCTTCAAATGTCTTATAACATCACAGTATTACCAACATTGGAGGCTACTGATTTGGAAATGACCTACAAAGACGGCTCAACATTCAACGTAACAGTTCTTGATGGTCAAGGAAAACCATTGGCCGATGCAGTTGTAACATTTAACATCAACGGAGTGTTCTACAATTGCACAAGTGATTCCGAAGGAATAGCTAGATTAAACATCGACCTGATGGCCGGTGAATATATCATCACTTCTGAGTATGAGGACTTTAAAATTTCAAACACAATAACAATAAAGGATTAAATCTAATCCTTTCCTTTTTCTTTTTTTTAATAACACACAATTAACCATCGAAATTCAAATATAAATAATTTATAGTAACTTAACTAACTTTTGCCAGGTCTTTTATACAATAAATAAAGATGTAAAAAAAGGTTATTCATCAAATCTATTAAGTTTTATTGAATGGATAATGAAAACAGAAAAATTAAATGGAAAACTAGGAGCACTTAAGGGAGAAATAAGCTATATCGAAACAGCTTTAGAAGATAAACTGAAATAGACTATTTCAATATGATTTGAATTTGATAATTTTATAAAAAATAGAATGTTTTTAAATTTTTGGTTGCATAATACCATTTAAATCATGTGCTACATTTGTGATTTTTTTTGTTCATTAAATATAAAACAAAATAATCATCAATATTCTTTATAATAATATTACTGTATAAAATAATTAAAATCAAAGAGTTTTGAAGAAAATAGATTGCCCATATTATCCAAAAAATTATTGAATGCTAAACTGAATTTATTAACTTAGAGTTGATTAACTCTAAATATAGGTTATCTAAAAAATACCATAATTTCAACTATAACCTAATATAATTAAGCATTCTCATTCTAATCCAACAAATCATTTATCGTAAACACCCTATTGGAATAACTTTAACTCCATCGGGCCTAGTGTAAGCCATGTCCCCACCAGTAATTACAGCTAAAAAGTTTGGCTCTTCCAAATCAATTTTTTTATTTTCCACACTTTTTTTAATTAATTCTTTTAGTTTGAGTAAGTTTTCTGCTCCTTTTTCAATTTCACGACTGCCCAATTTAAATTCTATCAATGCATATCTTCCATCACTCAAGTATACAACACAATCTGCTTCAAGACCACTGTCATCATTGTAATATAACACTTCCCCATTGACTGAACTTGAGTAAACCAATAGGTCACGTATACATAGGTTTTCAAATATGAATCCAAATGTTTCGAAGTCTTTAAGTAATTTTTCAGGTGTCAAGTTAAGGCTTGCCACAGCTATTGATGGATCAATGAATTCCTTTTTGTGGGATTTTCTGATTGTATTTGCTGATCTGATGTTTGGTGACCATGCAGGAATGTCTTGAATAACATATAACCTTTCAAGGGCATTGATGTATGAATTATATGTTGGTGCAGAGATATCTTCGTGTTCAGTTCTTACATCTTTCATTAGTGTTCTTTTGGTTGCTAATGTTGAAATATTTCGGGCATAAGATTTTAAGATGGCTTTTACCCTTTGAGGATTGCGTTTAACACCATCCACTTCTGAAACATCACTGTTACATATAATATCAATATAATTAGATACAATTGCCATTTGCTGTTTTTTGGTTTTTTTGTTTAGAGATTCCGGCCATCCACCTCTGCAAGCGGCAAATATCAAATCAGGTATTGTTAAATTTGATGTTATACCATCAATGTTTAACTCCTCATCATCAAACAGTTCCATTAATGAAATTTCTCCTTTGGACTCTCCGCTTTCATATAGGCTCATCGGACGCATAATGATTCTTTTTATCCTGCCCGCTCCGGAATGCATGATTTTACTTTCATCAACTATTGTTGAACCCGTGAGGACATAGAGTCCATCTTCATCTGATTCATCCACCAAATATCTTACGGTATCCCATAGTTCCGGTGCCATTTGCCATTCATCAATCAGCATTGGTTTATCCCCTTTCAATAATTCTATAGGGTTGGTGTCAGCAAGCTTTAGGTAAGATTTTCCATGAACCGGATGTTGCAGTTCCTTTAAGCTTTTGCATTGTTGTTTGGCTGTTGTGGTCTTACCACACCATTTTGGACCAGTTATCAGTACTGCACCCATATATTCTAAAGATTCTTTTAGTTCACGGTCAGTATATCTTGGCAAATATTTTTTCATCGTAATCATTTTTTTATATTTTTCATCTATTTTATTTTATATTTTTCATCTATTTTATTTTATATTTTTCATCTATTTTATTTTATATTTTTCATCTATTTTATTTTATACTTTTCATCTATTTTATTTTATACTTTTCATCTATTTTATTTTATACTTTTCATCTATTT
>CACZPT010000131.1 GCA_902783085.1 uncultured Methanobrevibacter sp. | reverse complement strand
GAAAGCATATCTGCTACACACCAATTAAAGCTTGATGTGACCATTTACTAGGTTCCACACTCAAAAATTAGTTTTGGCGGACACCCTTAATCAGATAAGCAGTTCCAGAAAAGAGTACTATTGTAGCTACTATTAATTGAGACCAGGCAAAATATCTCCAGATTAAACTAAAATCAACAAATGTTAATCCGAATGATATTAAAAACAATGGCACTGCTAGTTTTAGTCTTGATATTATTTTTTCGTTGTTAATTTTAAGTTCATCGGCAATTGTAATCCTTGAACTTCTAAGTGCAGTATCACCAGATGTGATTGGGCAGATAACAACTCCAATAATGGTTAAAATCAAACCAATAGAACCCAGTAATTTTGTTGCCTTTCATTAACTGCCACTGCTGGTGTCGCACCGTAAATTACTGCAAGCTGAGGTTGGCCGTGGAAGAATGCCATTGCAATAGCTGCCCAGCAAAGAGCAACCAAACCTTCTAAAACCATAGCACCATAAAATACTGGTCTTGCATCGTTTTCATTTTCCATACATCTTGCAACAATTGGGGATTGTGATGCATGAAAACCGGAAATAGCTCCACAGGCAATGGTAACAAATAAATATTGGAAAATGCTTTTGCCAGTTAAATATAATCCTTGTGTTGTAAACTCAGGAATGGTGTATGCTGGATTTATGATTAGTCCTCCAGTCATTATCACAGCCATAAGCAATAATAATACTCCAAAAATAGGATATAATCTTCCAATTATTTTATCAACCGGAAATACGGTTGCGATTAAAAAGTAAATGAATATTATTGATATGCAAAAAAGAACATGATATGGGTCAAGTTGCTAAGCAAATCTGCAGCTCCTTTTGCAAAAGTAGCTGAAACAAGAATTCCGGTTATTACCACAAGAACTGCAACAAATTTTTCAAGTCTAGTTCCTAAATATTTTGAAACAATATCTGGCATTGTAAATCCATCATCTCTCAAGGACATGAATCCTGAGAAGAAATCATGAACTCCTCCAATGAAAATTGTACCTAATGTAATCCATAGAAATGCTACCGGACCGAATAATGCGCCTCGTATAGCTCCAAAAATTGGTCCTAATCCTGCAATATTTAAAAAATGAACTAAAAAATTCTTGATTTTTGACATTGGTATATAATCAACACCATCTTGCAGTTTATATGCTGGTGTTTGGCGGGTTTCATCTACGCCAGCTATTTTTTCGACCACTTTTCCATAAATAAAGTATGATGCGATTAATGTCAAAAAACAAATAATAAAGCTATACATTAAATATAAATTAAATAATTTAATTTATAAAAAAATTTCGAATGTAATTAATACTTAATAGTATAAATTTAAAGAAAATTAAATTATTTTTCAAATCCTTTTAAAGCATAAAGTTTATTTCTCAAATCGGCTGCCCTTTCAAAGTCCAGTCTTGCAGCGGCATCTTTCATATCTTTTTCTAAATCACGAATTAACAAACGAAGCTCATCTTTAGGTATTTTATCAATTTCACTACCTTTAAACTTATATTTTTCATCTTCTTCAGCTAATTTTTCTTTTAATGTTCTTTGAGTTGATTTTGGAGTTATACCATATTTTTCATTATATTTCATCTGCAGCTTACGTCTTTTAAGTGTAATATCATATGCCTTTTTAACTGAATCTGTCATTTCATCCACATACATTATTACACGCCCATCCACATTTCTTGCTGCACGTCCTATTGTCTGTATTAAAGAGGTTTCATTTCTTAAAAATCCTTCCTTATCAGCATCTAAAATAGCTACTAAAGAAACTTCAGGTAAATCAAGACCTTCACGAAGGAGATTTACTCCCACCAACACATCGAATTTTCCTCTTCTTAAATCATCTACAATATCAATTCGCTCTAGTGTATCGATTTCTGAATGCATATATCTAACTTTTATACCAATTTTTGCATAGTAATCCGTTAAATCTTCTGCCATTCTTTTAGTTAGTGTTGTTACTAAAACACGTTCATCTTTTTCAGCGGTTTTTTTAACTTCCTTAAGTAAATCATCAACTTGACCTGTTACCGGTCTAATTATGACTTCCGGATCTACCAGTCCTGTAGGGCGAATAATCTGTTCAACTACATTTTTAGATTTTGAAAGTTCATATTGGGCGGGTGTTGCTGATACATAGATAACCTGATTAACTGAAGATTCGAATTCATCAAATCTAAGCGGTCTGTTTTCTTTTGCTGACGGTAGTCTGAATCCATGTTCAACTAGAGTTTCTTTACGTGCACGGTCTCCATTATACATTCCTCTAATCTGTGGAACGGTCACATGGGATTCATCAATTATTGTTAAAAAATCATCCGGGAAGTATTTTAAAAGTGAATATGGTTTTTCACCCCAATTTCTTCCAGATAAATGCATTGAGTAGTTTTCAACTCCCGGACAATAGCCCATTTCCTGAAGCATTTCAATATCAAAACGGGTTCTCTGTTCCAGTCTTTGCGCTTCA
The DNA here is from genome assembly GCA_902783085.1 of uncultured Methanobrevibacter sp. GTDB lineage: Archaea > Methanobacteriota > Methanobacteria > Methanobacteriales > Methanobacteriaceae > Methanocatella. The sequence continues at coordinate 5,017 of CACZPT010000131.1, read as the reverse complement.
AGGATTTTGTTTTGTAAGTTTAATTCATTTAGTCTTTCATCTAATTCCTGTTTAATATTAGTTATTGCCACGTCCATTTTGTCTTGGCCAACAACAAAGTGTTTTGCCGGATAAATCATATATCTTTGAAGGCTTTCAGTTTTTTTACCTGTCACTTTATCAATTAAGCTAATGGCATCTATTTCATCGCCAAATAGTTCTATTCTAATTGGTGGTGTTCCATGTACAGGGTTTATTTCAATTACATCTCCTCTGACTCTAAACTGTCCACGGTCAAATTCAATATCATTTCGCTCATATTGCATGAAAACCAGTTTTTTAATAATATCTGAGCGATCATAAATGTCTCCAACTGCAATTCCAAATGCAAATTCCCCATAATCTTCAGGAGATCCAATACCATAAATGCAGCTAACACTACTTACAACAATCACATCATCTCTTGATAGAAGTGATTGGGTTGCTGAGTGGCGCATTATATCAATATCTTCATTAATCGATGCTTCCTTATCAATAAAAGTATCTGTTCGTGGAACATATGCTTCGGGTTGATAATAATCGTAATAGCTAACAAAATATTCTACTGCATTATCTGGGAAAAACTCCTTAAACTCTTCGTATAACTGTGCAGCAAGAGTTTTATTATGTGAAATAACAAGTGTTGGTTTTTGAACTTTTTCAATAACATTTGCCATTGTAAAAGTTTTACCCGAACCCGTTACACCCAGTAATGTCTGATGACGAATGTTATTATTGATACCATCAACTAAAGAGTTAATGGCTTTTGGCTGGTCACCTAATGGTTTATAAGATGATTTTAATTTAAATTCTTTCATACTTTATCAATAGAAACATTAAAACTAATATGGAAATATCTTGGAGAACAACATGGAATTATTTTTTCATCCCTTATTGAAATATCACCATATTGTGAAAATTCTTTAACAACATCCTTTTTAATACTTACAACATTTCTCTCATCAAGTACTCTTAGTGAACCTAAAAATACAACTTTTTGTGATGTATTCATGATTGAAACACTATCAAGACTTTCAAGTTCACCATAGCGGGTTAAAATATTATTAGATTTATCAATCAAATCCTGTTTAATTTGTTGTTTGTCAATTGGCATTTCATTCCCTCAAAGCATCCGCAATACTTTTTGCAATAGATACTCTTGAAGTATCGGAAGATAGGCTGTTAGTACCGATAATTTTATTAGCGCCAGCTTCATATATTCTAACAGCACCATTATTAGTTAAAATAGGATGTACACAACAAACATCAACTGAATCAGCACCATATTGCTTTAAAATGTTAATTGCGTTAACTATAGTTCCGCCGGTAGCAATAATATCATCTATAATAATTGCGTGTTTTCCTTTAACGGAGTCTACATTGACTGTATTTTCTCCAGCATCATCACATCTAACATCAACGATTCTGGTTTCAACTTTATCAGGACCTAAACGAACTTTAGATAAATAAGTGCATTCACAACCAATTATTTTGGATATTTCTTGTGCAAAACCGTAAGCACCTTTATCCGGGGCAATTACCAATGCTTCTTTACTGGATTTTTTAAAGAATTTTTTAGCCAAATACTCTGCAATAGCAGGCATTGCTGATATGTTTCTAGCTGGAATATCAAAGAAGTTTAAAACGCATTCTTCATGAATATTGAATGTTATAAATTCATCTGCACCTGCTGCTTGAATCAACTCACAAACAATTTTAGCAGATATTGTTTCACCAGGATTGAAACGTTTTTCTTGTCTGGCATATCCCATATATGGAACTACAACTTTTACTTTTTTAGCACCCAAATCCTTTAAATTAGAAATAATAAATAATAATTCCATTAAATTTTCATCTTGAGGATATCCGGTAGACTGGATGACAGTTACTTCCTCATCGATTGTTCCATTAATCCTTAAATACTTTTCACCATCTGGAAACTTTTTAGTTTCAACATAACATAATTCTTCATTAAGTTCACGTGCGACATGAGCTGCCAAATCTTGAGAAGCTGAACCACCTATAATCACAATATCACCAAAATAATATACTATAGAATAATATATGTTTTTGCCAATTAAAAAAGTTAAGTATTAATACATGAAAGTTACAATAAAAAGATTATGAAAAAAGGAAAACTAATATTGGGAATAATAGCGATAATTATTATTGCTTTCTTATTATCTACAATAGTAAGTCCAATATTAATTATTGCTGAAGATACTGATGAAGGAACTCCCGGTATTGATATGGCTTCCAAATTCAGTATTATTGGTGGTTTTGAATGGATTTATCCTGGTAGCTCATTTAATGCAAATGGGCAAACCCTTCATAATGTGCACGATGATTCACCAAATGATCCATACGGTGCTGCACGGGATATTATGACATATACCTATCATTTTACACCCCACATAATTGTTAGTGTAAACCCTGAAGCTGCCGAATCTATCTTCGGAGCAGGTTTAATTGATAATATCCGAGGAAACGATGCATATAACGGTTATGCTGGAAGCGGCAATGTTCCCGGAACCATGTCCAGAGGTGATGCAGTTAATACTGCAATGAGTAAAGGCACTTTTAATCCACTAGCAATTCCTATAAATTTATTAACGGGAAATATTAAATTTCATTTTGTTTAATTTCCCATTTTATATTTTTTAATTTGTCATCATGAAAAAAGAAAATGCCACACCAACAACAGAAATAATTAATTGAATATAACCATGATACCTTAGTTTTTTTACAGGAGCTTGAATTAAATAAAATGGTAAGAAAAATCCAAAAAATGTAAAAATACCTGCCGTTGCATTTTTAAAAAAATATCCAAATATAAAACCGCTCCAAGACAAAAATATTGTAACTATATAAGAAATAGCCATTATCTTTTTATTAATTTCAGGCTGTTGATTATAAACCAAAACCCTTCTTGGTTGAACACCTTCAATTAATGGAGTACCACATTTGGCACAGAAATCATAATCATCCTGATTTTCAAAATTACAATTACTACAAATTCTTGTCATTGTTTAGTAATTATTAATTAAAAGTATATAAATCTTTCAAAAATAAGGTGAGACACAATCCCACTAATTTTTAATATTTTTCTACTTACTTTTCATTTAATTTTATATACAATAAATTACAATCCAATATTATAGATATAAATCTTTATAGTTATTTTATTTATGGTTTTAAAATATGATACTATTAATCAGACTCAATGGACTTGAAGAAATTGATTTCAAGACCATCCTTCTTATTTTATTAAAAATGTGGCCAATCATATTGACTGTTGTGAAACAAAGCGTGAGTTTGCTAATACACTCGGCGAATTTACTTATCCTCATGAAATGTTGCTTAGGCCAGTTTTTGATAAGTGTTTCTGATGGGGAACTATCCCCACATGATTGATCGAAGAACCCAAAGTGATGATGCTTATATGTACTCAGCAGGCATGCAACATCATAGTTATCGTACAATTTTGAGATTTAAACGAAATTATTCTGATTTGATTGATGAAGCTTTTAAAATGACTATAAAAATAGCAACCGAAGAAGATTTAGTTAAAATTCATCATTTTAGTACAGATGAAACTAAACTTAAATCAAAAACATCAAAAAAGAATTTAACCAATGAACAACCGTTAACAATAATGAAAGAACATTTGGAAGAAAGTATTAAATTAGATCAAGAAAAAGACATGAAATTAGGAAAAGAATCTGAAAATAGTCTTCCAAAATCACTGACAAATAAAGAAAAATTTCAAAAAAACTGTAGAAAAAATTAATAAAGCTTCAGAAAATGATATCGACCAAGATAAATTGAGAGCTTCCAGTAAAAAAAACCTTTTAAAACAAGCTGAAGAAAATCCTGAAAAAAATTTACAAAAAGCTTGAAACACTCAAAGAAAAACTAAACGAATCAGGAAAAGACTTAATCAGCATAAACAACCCAAATTCCAGAATGATGATGAATAAAAAAGGCAAATGAGAGTACGATTACAACGGACAAATCGCCGTAGACCCACATAAATGAATAATCCTTGCATCATACATAACAAACAATCCGACAGACCATTATGAATTAATTCCATTAATAAAACAAGTAGAGTCCAATTTAACCAGAATACATGCTGAAATACCAGTTAACTACCAAGTAAGCGCCAATAATGGATATTCCACTAATGAAAACACAGAATATCTTGAAAAACACGGCTTCGATGGATACATATCCTCACGAAAACCCTCAAGAAAAGAAAAAAAAGAGAAATTTATCCGAAAAACCATTTCAAAAGACAATTTCAACTACGATTATGAAATGATGACATATATTCGCCCTCTTGGCCAACCACTATACAAAAAAAGCGAATACCAATACAAAAACAAAACAAGAATCACCCACCAGACTAAAAAATGTAAAAACTGCCCAATACAAGAATACTACAGCAAAACACAACGATACAGAACAATCAGCGACCATGGAAACATTTCCAAAATCAAAATACAACGAAAAATGAAAACAAAAGAAGCACAAAAAAATCTACAAAACACACTCAAAAACAGCAGAACTACCATTTGTAAACATAAAACAAAACATACACTTAACAGAATTTACAACAATAAGATTAAAACAAGTAAAATACTGAATTCAAACTATACACAATATAACACAATCTAAAAAAAGAACATATAATGAAACCAATAGAAAAAAAATAACTAAAAATTTTTTATTATGATTATAAAATTATTTTTTCATTAAAATATTGCTTTAATAGTGTTATATTTAGAAAACAAGATTATATTGTGCCATAAATAACTTACTAACTTATATACTTCTTTTAACAGATAAAATACTACATCATGATGATAAACGAAATTTCAAAAAAAATAATAAAAGGAGAGAAAGATAATGTTAAATGAAAAATCAGATAATAAAATCAAATTAGATGAATTTGTCGCTCAGATGATGGAAGAACAGAATCATAACCCCAAAAATT
>CACZPT010000130.1 GCA_902783085.1 uncultured Methanobrevibacter sp. | reverse complement strand
AGAATTTGAGTAAAAAAATATAGGAAAATAAGAAAAATGATATCAAACTGAAGGTAATTTACAACTCAAAAATCTAGCACCCTATATTTATATATAATTTAAATTTTTAGGTTTAATTCTTCTTCACTAATTTCACCGTATATGTCTTCTTTTAACCAATGACTTCTGCAAGCAACGTGGTTTAGTAAAACGCATTGTGGGGGAATTGATAGATTTGATGATTTCCATCCGCCTGAGATTAAATTCAACACACAGGTTACACCAAGAATTCCTAATTCATTTTTATCTTCTTTTTTAGCACCTTTAAATGCGGTTGATTCATGGGATATTATGTAGACTTCATATTGGGGATACTCTTTAGTTATCTTATAAACATTACATTTTGGATTACAGAATGTGCAAACATGACCTAATCTATCTTCTTTTGCTTTACATTTTTTATTGTTTGAGTTCATGCATGACGGCAAAATTATTGCTTTTCTTGTTCTTGAATCATATTCGTCTTTGAATATTCTATTCATTATTTCAGCTCCAAGCATGTTTAAGTGATATTCAAGTTCATGGCCATGATAGAATATCACATCTTCTTCCATTAAATGATTAGATCCATTGTTTTCAAGATATTTTTCTAAATTGGATGTATATTCTCCAAGATAATTTCTACTATTTTCACAAAACCATTTGGTTAAAGTGATGCAATCATTTAAATCATGTGTAAAATTTTTAAGATGTGGGATTTGGTCTATATAATCTCCAGTTGCTTCTAAAAAATTAATAAGCAAACTTAGGTTTTCTTTAGTTAATTTTTCATGATTTTTTTCAAAAGGCTTAAATAAAAATTTTGTTAAAAGTTTCCCTCGCAATTCGTCGATAAATATTTTATCTTCGGGAAATGCTATTCGATATTCAGCTAAATTAGCTAAAGCTTGATGTATATTACTATTTAAATCTAAAGCTGTTGTACCATAAAGGTACCAATAAACACCAATACATAAAGCTTCTAATGCTTCTTCATCATTTTTAAAATTGAATTTTTGTGAAAATTCTATAAATTCATCTCCGAAAATCTTGACTTTGGTGTAATATTCATTATTTAATCTGTAAGGAAAAATAATTTTATCCATTTATTTCACCTTCACACAATCTAGGAGGAATTTAGCATGTTCTTCTGCTTCTTTAAAGAAATAATCAAGTGAACTTTGAGGAATATCATCGTATTTTGCAAAAATTTCTAAAAGTAAATAGATTGGAAAACTATAGTATTCTTTAGCTAGTAGTTTAGGGTTACAATCTTTTCGTATTATTCCTTTTTCTTTTAAAATGGTGAAGAATCCATTCCAAAATATTAATGGTTTAACAAGTATCTCATTTTGAAAAAATAGTCTTATTGTATCGTTATAGTGCATTTGGATGAAAATTAATTTCCAAATTTTGAGATTTTTTTCTTGAGATAGCATTTTTTTTATAGCTTCAGATCCTTGATGATAAAATAATTCTGGATTTTCAAGTAATATTTCGTTGTTGTCATTTAAGATAAAATCTTTGCTGTTTAGTAGTTCATCATATTTGAAAAGATTTGTGAAGTATTCAAATATATCCATTAATATGGCTTCTTTAGAAGGATAATGGCTATATATTGAGCTTTTTTTAATTCCTACTTCTTCTGCAATCTCTCTAAGTGAAACTGAATCAAAACCTTTTTTTGAAAATAAATCTAAGGATACATTAAAAATTTTTTCTTTAGTATTCATATTTACCTACCTACCGTTCGTTAGGTATATTATTTATTTCATAATATTTATAATTAAGCATTTAAAATTAGATTAAATCATTAATATTATATTCTGTAACTTCTTTTATATTATATTTTGATGATGTGGCTAATTTATAGTTGTTTATATCAAATAAACTAAATTTTACATTGTCTTTATTGTCTTTTAATTTAATTTTATCATTAATTATAATTTCAAAACTATCCAATTCCATATTAAATCCTAATCCAGTATATTTCATGTAACTCTCCTTTAAAACCCAATATTTAAAAAATTCATCTTCTGGATTTTTGGAGTTCATGATATTTTCATATTCACTGTTGTAGAAGTAATGTTTAGCTATATTCAAATCAATTGTGGTATCTATTAATTCAATATCGACTCCAACTTCCTTATCGGATATTGCACAAGCAACTAATTTATTCGAATGGCTTAAATTAAAATAAATATCATCATAATTTGATATGTATGCCTTACCATATTTTCCAATTTTAAAAATGGGTTTAGTAATATTTTCTTCATTTAAAATTCTATTTAATAGTAAATATGCACCGGCACTAAGTTTTTTGTCTTTGTTGAATCTAAAATTATCAACTTTATTTTTTCTATTTTGCGGTAATAGTTTATATGATTTAGATAAATTTAAATCACTAACATTACAATAAGCTAATTTAATCATGTTTAATCTTTAAGTATAATATGGTCATATCGTCAAATTGTTCTGTACTCGCAGTAAATTTATTAATGTCATTTAATAAAGGTTTTATCGGATCTTTATTTTGTTTAAATTTATTAAAGTAGTTTAAAAGTCTTTCTTCACCATACATCTCATTTTCATCATTATTGGCATCAGTTATCCCATCAGTATATAATACTATTTCATCACTCACTATTAATTCCTCTTTAACATATTCAAAGTTCTCCATAACTCCCAAAGCAATTCCAGTATCAATATCCAAATATTTAAATTTATCATTTTCCTTTATTAATGGGGGGTTATGTCCTGCATTCGAAAATATTATTTTCCCAGTAGTTTTATTGTAAATTCCAACCCATAATGTTATAAACATAGTTTCATTATTATTTTCATACAATTGATTATTCAACTGGTATAAAACTTTTGATGGATCTAATTCATTTTTAAGTAATTGTTTTATCATTACTTGTGTAATCATTGCAAGTAATGCTGCTGGGACACCTTTACCTGATGCATCACCAATTACAATTGCTAAATCATCATCATTCAAGGGATAATAATCAAAAAAGTCCCCTCCAACTTCTTTTGCAGGATGGGAATAACCGTTTATAATATAATCATCAGTATTAATAGCTCCAATTGGTAATTTTGAAGCTTGGATTTTAGTTGCAATATCAAGTTCTGCTTTAATACGCTTTTTTTCACCTTCAATCTCATTTATATTTTCTATATAATTGTTATTAAATTTAATTAATTCAGTATATGAGCGAGCAAGAGTCCCAATTTCATTTTTCTCATTAATATATTTGGAGTAAATATTTAGTAATCCTTCAGATTCGATTTTTTCATTTTCAATAATAAATCGTTCAATTTCTGAAAATGATGAAAGAGGTTTGATTACCTTCTTGTTAATATATTTTAAAATATAAATTCCCGGAATAAAAAATAAAATTATAATAATATCAGTTATTATAAGTACGGGCATTAGATATAAGTAAAGATTGACATTTTCCATTGATTCTACAAAATTATAATTTAAAATAGAAATTAAAACTCCTAAAATAGCAATTATAAATGTTATTAAGAGAAATTGCCGAATAATATTTTCAATAATAGTATTTTCATTATTTGTTTGTATTTTATATTCAAATGGTTTTGTCAAATAACTGAATAATAGAATTCCAATCAATACTAATTCTCCCATCCGAATATTTATATCTATATCTATAACAAAAGATATTGATGAGATAAGTGTAACAATTATTAAGGAATAAAATAATATTCGATATAATTTTTTATTAACCGACTTTTTTGATGTTTTTGGAGTCTCAATAAAATCTTTTTTTTTAGAAAGCCAAATTCCCAGTATTCCTATAATAAATGCAATATTAATAAAGTTCAATAAATAAGAAACAAATACATAGTTAGACATTGCATTGAATAATATGTTACTCATATGTGCATGTGATGCTGAATAAATAAATCCGCATATGATTATGCTTGATAAAAATAGGATAAGGTGATAATGAGTATTTAATATTGGTTTTGTAATTTTATCAGTTTTAAAACCAGAGTACCAAAGTTTGTATGCTAAATATGAAACTCCAAAACTAATGATGGCTGATGGGATTATTTGTATAATTGCATATCCATTTAAAAAATCTATTAGTATATTTCCTAATACTGCACCTAATGCACCATATGGCCCCAATAATAATCCAAAAACATATAACAATCCAACATGGGGAGCGAATATTCCCAAATCGAAAAATATTTCTGAAGAAAATATAATATTGAATAGCATCATTATTATAAATGATATTATCATTTTTTTAAGTTTGGATTTCATTATTTCACGTTTTTAATTATTTTCAAATGATTTTCACCATTTATATAAGAATAATCAAGTTCATCAGCTATTTTTTTAGTTAAATAAATGCCTAATCCACCAACTTGAGCTTCATCAATATCTGATGGCATGGTAGGAGATTCTGCTGAAAGGGGATTAAACTCAATTCCATTGTCAATGAATTCTATAGTTAATGTAGGGTTATCATATTCTACATTAATGGTAACAAATTCTGTTTTTGAATAATTAACGATATTGACAAATATCTCTTCAACAATAAAATCAACTTGGAAATCTTCTTTACCGATTTCATTTAAAATAAATTCCTTTAAAGTATTTATTTTTTTTAATTCTGGTTTCAAAGTTATTGAGTTCATTCTATCTTTAAGATTTTATTAAAACCAGACATTCTAAATATCTCACCAACTGTATCATTAACATTTTTAATAACAAATGGGATATTGTCTGCTTTTAATTTTTTTTGTGTAGCGATTAATACTCTTAAACCTGCACTTGAAATGTATTCTAAATTAGTAAAATCCATTATTAATGAATTAAAATTACCTAATTCATCATTAATTTCTTTATCCAAATCTGCTGATGTTATAGTGTCAATACGACCTTCAATGGATAATATTAATTCTTTTTCATTGTAATTTTTTGTAATATTCATAATAATCATCTAACTATTTTATACATAATAATTAGTTGGTATTAACTTTTAAATATTTTGTTAAACAAAAGTTTAACACAATTAAAAAATTGGGGAAGTTTTAATGAGTTTGTTTAATTTATCTTCAGCTCAGAAAATGTTATTGTTTTCAGAGTTAAACAATCCTAACAATGATTCTTTCTATCTTAAATTTAGAAAAAATTATGACTTAAAGGATTTTGAGTATGTAACATCAGCTATTACAACTATTAGTCAAAATTATTTAAATTTACAAATTAAATATGATGAAAATGGTGATTTTAAACAATATTATGCGGATGTTGATGTTGATGTTGAAACATTTGAAATAAATGATGAAAACCTTGATGAGTTTATCAAAGACTATCTGGATGAACCTTTTGAAGATGTTTTTGATTCTCCATTATATAAATGGGCAGTTTTAAAAACTGATTCATCAACTGTTCTTATTGGTGTTGTACAACATATTCTACTTGATGGAACATCACTTTATTCAATAATTCCACAGGAAATTGAAAAATGCATAAATTGCATTAAAAATAATGCGGATTATACTCCAATAGATTATTCATATAAAACATATGTTAATGATGAGTTAGATTATTTGAAATCTGATGATTCAAAAATTGATAAAAAATATTGGCTGGATACGTTAAAAGACTATTCTCAAGACTGGTATTCTTTTGAAGATTCACAATTGGGGTATTTGGAAGTTCTTCTTGATAAAACTCCGGAATTTGATTATTCTCCATTTGTTATTGCACTTGCACTTAATTTTTTGTATTTTGCAAAATCTAAAAAAGACAATAAGTTATTTAAAGATTTGGTTTTAAATACTTCAGTTCATGGAAGGTACTTTGGGCAAGGCGATGCGCTAGGAATGTTTGTAAATACGATTCCTTTAAGATTAGAATATGATGAAGAGTTAACATTTGATGATTTACTTGCATATTCAAAATCTGTTTTAAAAAATGGATTATCTCATGCAAAATTACAATTTAGTGAGTATACAACTGATTTAAGAAATGATGGAATTGATCCGGATTGTATTTCAATGATTTCTATTGTATCAAATTCTACAGATTATAATTCAAAATTCTTAACACTTCAAAAAGATATTAAATTCCCATTACATTTTAGAATAAATAAGAATTTTTCTGATAAGAAAGGATTACAATCAATATTTATTGAATATGATAAATCTTGTTTCAATTTTAATGAAATAGAGTCAATTGCAGCAGGTATTAAAGACTTGGCAAAACAAGTTTATGATAATCCATCCAAAAAATGTAGAGATTATAATGTTAATGTAGTTGAATTTTTCAAAGCAGAGAATTATTATAATAATTTAATAAATTCATTTGATAATCCTACTGCTATTTCACCTGATGTTAGTGGAGATAAAATAAACTATAAAATAATATCCAAATCAATTGACACTGATAAATTGAAGAATTTGGCTAATAAATATCGTTTATCAAAAAATAAATTTTTGCTTGCAACATTTTTATTTAATTTAACCAAATTTGCTTTTTCAAAAGACATTTTAATTGCTTATAATAAGGTTGCAACAGGATATCACTTTAACACGGATTTAACAGTTAAAGAATTTTTTGAAGATTTTAAACAATATTTTGAAAAATATGATACTTATCCTCTTTTAAATAATCAAAAATTAAATTTTGTAAGTGAAATCTTATTCTTTGAAGATGAATATGATAATAAAGATTATAAATTAATATTTAATTTCGAAAGCGGTAATATTAACATTAGTTATGATGAATCTTTTTATTCAAAAGAACTCATGGAAGAATTTTTAAATGCGATGAACGTTTTATTTGATAAATTTGCATCAGAGGATGCACTACTTAAAAATATTTCAATTTGCGAGACATTAGAGTTAGATGAAGGCTTTGAAATAGAACTTGCAAATGAGGGTGTTATAAATAAAATCTTTGAAAATATTGCTTGTGAAAATCCTCAAAAAACAATACTCTATGCCGATGATGGTGAGTTTACTTATGATGAACTAAATAAAAAAGCAAACAAAATTGCTAACAGTTTAATCAAAAGGGGAGTTGATGTTGAAGATAGAGTAATGTTTATGATGAGAAGAAATAGTGATTTAATAGCTACAGTTTTAGGTATTGTTAAAGCCGGTGCGGCTTTCATACCAATTGATCCAAATTATCCGAAAAACAGAATCAACCAAATTTTAGAAGATAGTGATTCTAAATTTGTTATTACAACTTCTGAAATTGATTATGATGGTGAAAATAGAATTGATGTTGATGAGTTAATCCAAGAAAAAGATGATTCAAATCCTCAAATTGATTTAACACCGGATAATTTATGTTTCTTAATTTATACTTCAGGTTCAACTGGAAAACCTAAGGGTGTAATGATTACTCATAGGGGAATTTCAAACTATATTGCTAATGTTGATGAGAATGTTCCGATTTATGAGTTAAATCACAAATGTAATAAATTTATTTCTATTTCTACAGTTTCATTTATTGTGTTTTTAAGAGAAATCTTCGGTACAATATTAAATGGTCTGCCGGTGGTATTTGCTAATGATAGTGAATCTATTGATCCTTTAGAATTAGTTAAGTTATTTAAAACAACTGATGCTGATGGATTTGGTTCAACACCAACAAGATTGCTCGAATACTTACAATTAGAAGAAATTCAAGAAGTTGTTGAAAAATGTAAAGTAATTATTGTAGGTGGTGAAGGTTTCCCACCAGTATTATTTGATAGATTATCAAAATATACTGATGCGGATATTTACAACTCTTATGGGCCAACAGAAGTAACAATTGCATCACATTATAAGTTAATTGACTCTCCTAAAGTCACTGCCGGATGGAAAATGCTAAATGTAGTTGATAAAGTAATGGATATCGATGGAAATCAACTACCGGCTTTTGTGTCTGGTGAAATTTATGTTGGTGGTGCTGGAATCGCCAGAGGTTATCTAAATAACCCAGAACAAACTGAAGAAGTATTCATGCAATTAAATAATATTCCATATTATAATACTGGAGATTTGGGTAAAAAAGATTATGATGGTGAATTATATGTCTTAGGACGTAATGATACTCAGATTAAACTTAGAGGTTTAAGAATTGAATTATCTGAAATTGAAGGTGTGATTGCGAATTATGAAAATGTGACACTCACAAAAGTTGTAGTTAAAAAAATCAACTCAATAGAACACTTATGTGCTTATTTCACAGCTACAGACGATATTGACATTGATGATTTAAAACAATATTTAATTGATTCACTACCTGAATATATGGTTCCATCATATTTCACACAACTTGAAGAATTCCCAAAAACACCTAATGGAAAAACAGACTTTAAAAACTTACCTGACCCAGAAATTGATGTTGAAGAATTCATAAAACCAAGAAATGATACTGAACAAGAGTTATTCGATATTGTTTCAGAAATTTTAGATATTGATGATTTCGGTGTAAATACAGATTTATTCAGTATCGGATTAACTTCCCTTTCAGTAATTAAATTAACTTCAGCAATTTATAATAATTTAAATGCTCAATTGAATGTCACTGAAATTTTAAGTTATAAGACTATTGAAAAAATAGCTTCTGAAATTAAAATTACTGAGGATAAATCAAATGATGTTCAAGAATTATATCCATTAACTTCAAATCAACTTGGTGTTTACTTTGACTGTATTAAAGATCCAGAAAATACTGCATATAATCTTCCAAAGAAAATGGAGTTTAGTAAAGGTATTGATGCACAAAAACTTAAATCATCAATTATCACAGCTATCAATAATCACCCATATTTAAAAACAAGAATTGTAATGGAAAATGGTGAGGTTTACCAACAAAGAAGAGATAATTTAAAAGTTGATGATTTAATTGAAATGGTTGATGATATTAATGTTGATGATTTTGTAAAACCGTTTAAGCTTGAAGAGGATCCATTGTTTAGATTTAAAATAGTTGGAAATTCAATGTTGCTTGCAGATTTCCACCATATAATTGTTGATGGAACTTCTCTTAATATTTTATTTGATGAGATTGCTAAAATCTATGATGGTGAAGATTATGAACTGGAAGAGCTTGATGGATTCGAATATTCATTAAATGAAATCAAAACAGAACAATCCAGTTTATATGAGGAAGCTAAATTATTCTTCTTTAATAAAATTAAAGAATTTGATGAAGCAACATTAATAACGCAGGATATTAATGGGGATGAATCAGAAGGTAATGCTGCAGTGAATGATATCTTTATTGATAAGGAGAATATTGATGGGTTCTGTTCTAAATCAAAGATTAGTCAGAATAATTTATTCTTAGCAGCTACTTCATTTGTTTTATCCAAATTTGTTTTTAAAAGAGATTTATTAATAGCAACAATTACTAATGGTAGATTCAATCCAAATCAACAGAAAACATTAGGAATGTTGGTTAAAACATTGCCTTTAGCTTTAAAATTAAATTCAGATTTAAATATTAAAGAATTTTTCGAATACATTAATAATGAATGGTTAAATGTATTAACTTATTCTTCTTATCCATTAACAGAAATTTCTAATCAATATGATATAAGTCCTGAAATATTATATGCATATCATGGAAAAATCATTGAAGATATTGAAATTGGTGGAATGACTGTTGAAAGACAAACAATTGATTATGATGGATTGAAATTTAAAATAAATCTTAATGTGGTGGAAGTTGATAATAAATACAGAATTTTCTGTGAATATAATGACCAATTATACTCTTCTACTTTAATCAATACATTTTTAAATTGTATTGGTGTTGTTTTAGATAAATTCCAAAATTTCGATGAAAAAACTTTGATGAAAGATATTTCAATCATTGAAAATGATAATTGGGGTGTTGATGATTTAGAATATGATGAAATTGATGAGTACAGATTAAATAAGATATTTGAAAAACAAGTTGAGCTTAATCCGGATAAAGTTATTCTTTATGCTACTGATGGTGAGTTTACTTACTCTGAATTAAATGAAAAAGCTAATAAAATTGCACATGGTCTTATTAAAAAAGGTGTTGGTCCTGAAGATAGAGTAATGTTTATCTTAAATAGGGATAGTAATGTAATGGCATCTATATTTGGTATTCTAAAATCCGGTGCGGCATTTATTCCTGTTGATTCAGATTATCCTGCAGATAGGATTGAACATGTTTTAACTGATAGTGAATCAAAATTCATTATTGTTGATGATGTAATTGATAAAAAATGTATTGATTTAAGTGAATACTCTGAAAATTTATTGAATGTTAATGAATTACTTGATGAAACTGATATTTCAAATCCTGACCCTGATGTTAATGCAAATAACATGGCTTACCTTATTTACACATCAGGTTCAACAGGACTTCCAAAAGGTGTAATTTTAGAGCATGGAAACATTGCAAACTTTGTATATCCTGATCCAAGAAATATTTGTACTTATGAATTAGTTCATAATCTTGAAAAAGAGGATTATAAAGTTTTATCAACAACAACAGTTGCTTTTGATGTATTCCAGCAAGAATTAATGGGTTCACTTTTAAATGGTGTTCCAATAGTGTTTGCTAATGATATTGAATATAAAGATCCTATTGAAATGATGGATTTAATTCACAGAAGTGGTGCAAATGTTTATATAGCTACTCCTTCTCGTTTACTCCAGTATCTAGAAATTGAAGCAATGCAAGAAACAATGTATGGATTTAAAGCATATATTTGTGCTGGAGAACCATTCTCACAAAGATTATATGAATTGTTGGCTGAAAATTCCAAGGGTAAAATCTTTAATATGTATGGACCAACTGAAACAACAGTTTATTGTAATGGTACTTTACTGGAAAGTTCAGATATTTCAATTGGAAAAGAATTGTTTAACGTACATGAATTTATCATGGATTTTGATTCTAATCCATTACCTCCAAATGTTATTGGGGAATTATATATTGCTGGAAAAGGGGTTTCAAGAGAATACTTAAACCGTCCTGAGAAAAATGCTGAAGCTTATGATGAAATCAATGGAATTAGATTTTATCATTCTGGAGACTTTGCTAAAGTTACAGAAGATGGAGAATTCTATGTATTCGGAAGAATGGATAATCAAATTAAACTCAGAGGTTTAAGAATTGAAATAGGTGAAATTGAATCGGTAATTGCTAAATATCCTGGAATTAAATCTGTGGCGGTTGTTGTTCGAAAGATAAAAGGTAATGATCATTTATGTGCTTATTTCACGGTTCAGGACGACGTTAAAGATGAAAATCGTGAAGAAAATAGATATTCTATTGATGTTGATGATTTAAAAGAGGTATTGGCTGAAAAATTAGTATATTATATGGTTCCAACAGTTTATATGGAATTAGATGAAATGCCTCAAACATTAAACGGTAAAACAGATTTGAAAAACTTGCCGGAACCTGTTTTGATTACTGAGTATATCGCTCCTGAAAATGATGTTGAAGCATTCTTTGCGACATTATTCGCAGAAATTTTGGGACTTGATGAAGTAAGTGTAACAGATAGTTTCTTTGATATTGGTGGAACATCTTTACTTGTTACTAAAATAACAATGGAAGCATTAAATCGTAATTATAATATAAATTATGGTGATGTTTTCTCCAATCCAACACCAAGAGCTTTAGCAGAGTTTATTTTGTCCGATGAAACTATTGAGAAAAAATCAGAGATGGCATATGATTACTCTGAAATTAATAAACTACTTAAGAAAAATAACCTTGAAACAATCATCGACGGTGAAATTCAAGATAGTTTAGGTAATATTTTACTTACTGGAGCTACCGGATTTTTAGGAATACATGTATTGCATGAAATATTAGAAAATGAAACTGGAGATGTTTATTGTTTCATAAGGTCAAATAAAGTTCTAAGTGGTGAGGAAAGATTAAAATCCTTACTCTTCTATTATTTCTCAAATGAATATAATGATTTATTTGATAAAAGATTACATATCATTGAAGGAGATATTACTAATTTCGAAGACTTTGAAAAACTTGTTCCTGAAAAAATCAACACTGTTGTTAACTGTGCTGCAAATGTAAAACATTTTTCATCTGGAACAGATATTGAAGATATTAACCTTGGTGGTGTAGTTAACGGACTTAAATTCGCAAAAATGAAAAATGCTAAATATGTCCAAGTTTCAACATACAGTATTGCTGGCGAAAGTATAGATAATTATCCTCCTGTGGATGTGAAATTCACTGAACAGGATTTGTTTATTGGTCAAGCTGTAGATAATCAATATCTTAATTCTAAATTTTTAGCAGAACGTGCAGTTCTAGAAGCGGCAGTCAATGATGATCTTGATGTAAAAATCATGAGGGTAGGAAACTTAATGGCAAGAAGTTCAGATAGTGAATTCCAAATTAACTTTGAATCAAATGGATTTATAAATCGTCTAAAAGCATTTGTAACGATTGGTCAAATGCCTTATTCAATGTTAATGAGTAATGTTGAATTTTCACCAATTGATGTAACTGCTAAATCTATTATTGGATTAGCTAAAACTCCTAAAGAGTGTACTGTCTTCCATCCATATGATTATCATAGTATAAGCTTTGGGGATATAATTAATATTATCCAACCATTAGGTTTAAATATTGAACCCGCTGAAGAAGATGATTATCAGAATGCATTAGATGAAGCACTTGCTGATAAAACAAAACAAGAGGGGGTTTCTGGTCTTATTACTTCAATTGGTTCTGGAAAAGTTAAAAAGATTTGGTTGCCTGTTGATAATACTTACACTGTTCAAGCATTATATCGTTTAGGTATTAAATGGCCATATATGTCTGAAAATTATATCTATAATTTTGTTAAATACTTGGATGATTTAGATTTCTTTAGTATTTAAGGAGTATAACAATGTATGAGCGTAATTATGAGTTATTGAGAAGTAAATTTAAAGAGTTTTTCCTTCCAACATTATTCACATCAATGGCGGGTAATATATGTTTATTTGTAGATGGTTTAATTGTTAGTTTTTTAATTGGGGCAGGCAATATATCTGTAATTCAAACTGTGACTCCAGTGATTACATTTGTTAATTTAATTTACTGGATGATTGGATTAGGTGGTAGTGTACTTTGTTCTATAGCAAAAGCTGAGTTTGATGATGAAAAAGCTAATACTTACTTCTCGGTTTCCATTATTTCTCTTTTAACAATTGGGATACTGATTGCGATTTTTGGAGTGTTATTTTCAGGTAATATTGTTCAATTTTTATGTATATCACAACCGGAGTTAATTCCTGATGTTAGTCAGTTTTTCATTCCATGTATAATAGGGATGCCTTTCTTATGTTATATGATGAGTTTATCTTACTTTATAAGGGCTGATGGTATTCCAACATTACCATTTAGAGCAATATTATTAGCAAATATTATTAATATTTGTTTTGATTTTGTTTACATTAAATTTTTCTCAATGGGGGTTGGTGGTGCAGCATTAGCTACAACAACAGGTTATTTAATGGGATCAATTTTCATCTCTTATTATTTCTTTAAATCTGAACGTACCTTGAAATTTATAAGATTAAAAGTAAATTCATTAGTTAGTTATCTTAAAAAGATTGTAACATCTGGATTTTCATCTTCCTCAACTCAATTATATTTAACTTTAAAATTATACATATTAAACATTTTATTGGGTTGGTATATTGGAAAAGCAGGTCTTGTAGCATTCGGTATTTGTTATAATAGTTTATTTATTTTATATATTTTCTTAATTGGAACAGCACAAACTATGTCTCCGATTATTTCAGTTTACTTTAAAGAAGAAGATTATTCTGGAGTAAATTATGTAATTAAACGTGCTTTAAAAATAGTTTTAGTTTCAAGTTTAGCTTTAGCAGTTTTATTCATTGTTTATCCGAGATCATTATTATATATGTATAGTGTTAAAAATCCGGCTTACATTCCAGTTGTTTTAAATGCGCTTAGAATATTTGCAATTAGTTATGTTGGTACGGCCATTACATTTTTATATACATTCTATGCTCAATCCATTCAAAAAAACCAATTATCTACAATTATTTCATTACTTGAAGGATTTGCGGTGCCAATTGCATCTGCATTTATATTATCTTATGTATTTGGAGGAAATGGAATTTGGATTTCATTTGCAGTAGCTGAAATAGTTACAATATTGTTTATTTTTGCTTATTCAAAATACTTTAACAAAAAAACTAATGGTGAATACTCAGGATTCTTTATTAACAAGCACAATGATGATGAAAAAGTATTTGAACATACAATTAATGGTGATATTAAAGAAGCTGTAGATTTAGCCCATAATGTTCAAAATTACTTGTTTAATAATAAATCAGCAACCTTAGTTAGTTTAGCTATTGAAGAAATGCTTGTAAATATTATTAATACTAATGAAAATGTCGATACAATTGATGTTATTGTTAGAAACAATGAAGATAATATTTTAATATCTATTAAAGACACGGGCATTGATTTTAATCCAGTAATTGAAAATGATAATTTGGAATTTGATAATATCTCTGTTTTAAATAAAATTGCTGATAATATTGATTATTCGAGAGTATTGGGGTTAAACAGTACTGTTATAACAATTAAAAATTGATTTTTTTTTTTAATGCGCAGTACTTTTTAACAAACTTTATAATATTTTATTATCATAATTATTTTCATATTTGAAATCAATATTGTTTTTAAAATGATTTTAGAAAATGTGGGGATAAATGTATGAATAGTGAATATCTTACGGTATCTGAAATCACAAGGGAACTTAAAGGTGTTATTAACCCTAATTTTAGACATGTCTTTGTTAGAGGTGAACTTTCTAATGCCAAATTATGGAGAAGCGGACATTTTTATTTCACTTTAAAAGATGAAAATTCACAAATTAAAAGCGTGATGTTTTCCGCATCTAGTAGATTAAAATTTAAACCGAAAGATGGTATGAAAGTATTAATCGAAGGTAAAATTGAAGTTTATGATAAAAATGGTTATTATCAATTATATGTAAGTAAAATATCTGAAGATGGTGTTGGGGAGTTATATAGAGCTTATGAGCAATTAAAAAAAAAATTATCTAAAGAAGGATTATTTGATGAAAATCACAAGAAAAAAATTCCAAATTTTCCAAAAAAGATTGGTGTAGTTACTGCAGCTAATGGTGCAGCAATACGTGATATTATAACAACAATTGAGCGTAGATGGCCATTATGTGAAGTAATATTATTTCCATCACTCGTTCAAGGCCAACTTGCAGCATATCAAATTGCAGACCAAATTAAAAAAAGTGAAAACTATGATTTAGACACATTGATTGTTGGTCGTGGTGGGGGTAGTATTGAGGATTTGTGGTGTTTTAATGAAGAAATTGTTGCAAGGGCGATTTATGATTGTACAACTCCTGTAATTAGTGCTGTTGGCCATGAAATTGATTTTACAATAGCTGATTTCGTAGCAGACTTGAGGGCTCCAACTCCAACTGCAGCTGCCGAGTTAGCAGTACCGCCATTTAAGGAAATTAAAGCCGCTATTAATCAATTAAATTCAAGGTCTTACAGAGCTATTGATAATATATTTAAGGTTAATAAACAAAAATTTGATTATATAGTTAATAAAAACCTATTTAAGAATCCTTTAGAGATGTACCAACCAAAAGAAATAATTTTAGATAATTTGATAAATAGGTTAGAAATTTCATCAAAAAGTTTAATTAAGGAAAACATGAATAAATTGAAGTTTATTAAGAATACTTATGTTTTAAAAAATCCGGATAATCTTATTGATAAATATCATGATAAATATTTGATGCAAATTAATAAATTGGAACTTTTAAATCCTTTACATACATTAAAAAGGGGTTATTCTCTGGCTAGAAGTGAAGGTAAAATTATTTCATCAGCTGATGATTTAAAATCTGGTGAGGAATTAGAAGTTGAATTTAAGGACGGTAGCGTTAATACGAAGGTGATTTAATGCAAAAAGATGATTTAACTTTTGAAGATAATTTAAAAGAATTAGAAGAAATTGTTGAAAAATTAGAAAATGGTGATGTGCCATTAGATGATGCTATTGAAGAATTTTCAAAAGCTATGGAATTAGTAAAAGCCTGTGATGATAAATTAAAAGATGCAAATGAAACAATTGCTAAAATTGTTGATGAAAATGGTGAAATAATTGATTTTAACATTGAATAATAATTACAAATCTTTATTTATAAAAGTCAATATATTTATATTGTAGAAATTAAATTATGGGTTTGAAAATATGATTATTAAAACACCTGCAAGAATACACATAACTCTTATGGACTTAAATGGTTCATATGGACGAATAGATGGTGGAATTGGTTTTTCAATACAAAATCCACAGTTTATTTTAGAAAGCACACAAATTGACGCTGGTGTTGTAGTAGAATTTGATGACAGTATTACTGATGAGGATGCTATTGATGAATGTAATTTAAAAATAAAACAAGCTTATGAGGATATTTGTAATCATTTTGATTTGGATATTGGTTTTAAGTTTAAAGTTCACAATGCATTTTCAGCACATTCTGGATTTGGTTCTGGAACACAAATTGCACTTGCGGCTGCAAAATTAATTACAGAAACAGTTGGAATTGATAAATCTTCAGTTGAATTATCCACAATTGTTGGGAGAGGAGGAACATCAGGTATTGGAACTTATGGTTTTGAAGATGGTGGTTTTATAGCTGATGGTGGACACAGTTTAATAGAAAAAGAAACATTTTTACCTTCATCTGCATCAAATGCATGCCCGCCACCACTTATTGCTAGATTTGACTTTCCACAGGAATGGGATGTGTTGGTAGCAATACCTCCTTATGGATTATCTATTCATGATGGTGAAGAAATAGATTTATTTAAAAAATTTTGCCCTTTACCTCAAAGGGAAGTTGAGCAACTTTCACATATTGTTTTCATGAATTTAATTCCTGCAATGCTTGAAAGAGACATTGAAGAATTTGGTAAATGTATTGATGAAATTCACTTGAGAGGTTTTCAAAAAGCAGAATTAACATTATATGATGAAAGAATGCATAATCTAATGCATCATTTACGTGATAATGGTGCTTACGGTGTTGGAATGAGTTCTTTTGGACCAACAATATATTCTATAGTTGATGATAATAATAGGGAGTCTGTTTTAAAAGCTACAAAGGAATTTTTAGGTGAAGACGCACCAATATTTATTACTAAAGGTCAAAATAGTGGATATGTTATTGAAAAATAACTATTCATTATCTTTCATACATATTTCATTGTAGGTACAAAATCTGCATAAATATTGATCTTTTTTTGGAAAATCTCCATTATTTATTTTTAATCTAACTTCGTATAATATATCTAGTCCATCATCAATCTCTTTTTGACAAATATATTTTCGTTTATTTTCTTTATCTTCAAAATCCAATAATCTAAGCTTATTGTCTTTAGTAAAAAAGATTCCTGCGCTAACAACGTTTTTATCAGGATAAACATTTTCTACAAGCATTTTATAATAACCTAATTCTCTGCGGCATCTGCTAAATGAAGAAGATGAACCTGTTTTATAATCAATTACTATTAAATCTCCTTCAGGGGTTTCTAAGATTATATCAGTTATTCCTGTAAAATTGTGTTCATCTTCAGTCAAGTATTCTTCTTGGCTGAATATATTATAGTCATTTTCAACAAAAGCTTTTCTAAAAAAAGATGCAAGGCCATCTAAATGTATATCGACATCATTCGGGTCGATTTTTAGACTTTTTGCAATTAAATCAAGTGAATATCTAATGTCCATTTGAGGATTATCGCCATAACGCTTAGCATAATCTTCTGCAATTTTGTGAACATCATTTCCAAGAGCCATATATTCATTTGGCGGAACTTCTATTTCATCAATATATTGATATTTAAATTCTCTTGGACATTTAAGATATGTATTAATCTTTGATTTTGATAATCTCATAATTATATTATGTTAATTTAACTTATTAACTTTCTCTATGTATGTTTAATACAGCAATTTCAGATCGGGTTCCCAACCTTATTGGTGGTGCAAATGTTCCTACTCCATCAGTAACTGATAAATAAGAATTATTTTTATTAAATAATCCTCTATTGTATTTGAATTGTCTTCCAACAAATAATGTTGCGGGGAAAAATTGCCCGCCATGAGTATGGCCTGATAACTGCAAATCAACACCTGTTTTTCTAAACTCTTCCCAATATAGTGGAAC
Source organism: uncultured Methanobrevibacter sp. (assembly GCA_902783085.1). GTDB lineage: Archaea > Methanobacteriota > Methanobacteria > Methanobacteriales > Methanobacteriaceae > Methanocatella. The sequence continues at coordinate 964 of CACZPT010000130.1, read as the reverse complement.
ATGGTAGATTAAAACGTTATTTTTGTCATTAGCTATTGGTGGGGTGTATTCCTCTTGTTCTTTTTCATTAAATGAGAATTTAAAGCCTATAATATTCAAGTTTTCATCATCTAAAATGAGATTTTCATTATCTAAAATTGTAACGCCTGCATTTTTAAGGGATAACTTCACATTATCTATTCCTTGGTAGTAGTCATGATTTCCTGGAGTAAATATTACTGGTGTTTTAACATCTTTAAAGTCTATAAAAGTATCTGGAAGAATTGGGCAGCTTCCGTCTGCAGCATCTCCGGAAATTATTGTAATGACATTGTCTTTTTCACTTGCAATCATATTGATATTTCTAACGAGCTGTATTATTGTTCTTTTTTTTCTAATTGAACCTATATGCATGTCAGAAATATGTATTATTGATATATTTTTGCTTTTACGTTCGGATTTTTCTTTTAGATATATATCGTGTTCGTTAATGTAGTTGTGATGTGCTATATAATATCCAATTGCTCCAAACAATGGGACAAGCAGAACAATAGCTAATTTTATATTGAATGGGATTTTAACAATAAATGATGCGAAATATAAAATTATTATCTCAAATAGATACATGAATGATGCCCAAAGCCATAAGTTACTAAATTCGGATAAGTATTGTGTAATCAGATGTGTTTTACTCATTTCAATTCTTAGGGGCACTAATCTAATAATGGCTAGAATCAATATAATTGAAATAATTTCTAATGTTGTAATTTTAAATTCAAGAATGTATGCTATTGAGCTTATTATAAAATAATTGTAAAATAACAGTAAAAATGTAAATATTGGGCCTTGTATTAAATATCTGTTTTCAGCAAATCCCATAATAGCACCTTTATTATAATTGTATCTGTAAATTTGTTAGTTGGTAATTTGATTTTGTGATTTTTTCGCAGAAATTTTTCAATTTTTTCTTTTTTGCGAAAATTTT